>NZ_JBHYHC010000108.1:0-32033 GCF_042738955.1 Umezawaea sp. NPDC059074 | reverse complement strand
CGCTGGTCGTCTCCACGCGTTCCAGCGGCACCCACGGCGTCGCGACCACGGCGGCGACGACCAGCGCGGCGACCACCGCCAGCACCCCGGACCGGCGCAGCAGGAACGTGATCGGGTCGCGCAGCCGCGGGTGCCGGTGCGCCCGCTCCAGCAGCACCAGCACGGCGGCCAGCGCCACGGCCCCGATCGGCACCCACCAGCGGTGGTACGTCTTCACGTGCGAGATCAGCAGCGCCACGAGCACGACCAGCACGAGCGTCCCGCCGAACCGCACCCGCTTCCCGTCGACGCGGGTCGCGGCCAGGTACAGGAAGGTGAACGGCAGGGCCAGGATCAGCAGCACGCTGCTGATCCGCGCGTCCGCCATGAACGTGCCGAGGAACAGGCCGGGCGCGTCGTCCAGGTCGAGCGTGTGCAGCAGCGCGAACGCGGTGTGCCAGTCGTAGTGCGACACGGCCAGCAGCCTCAGCAGCACGAACAGGACGGCGGCGCTGCCCAGCACCGTCCCCGAGTGGGCCTTGGCTGGCTCGGTCTTCTCCGGCTCGGTCGTCACGGCGAGCACTATCCCATCGGGGCGCCCGGCGACCGGTCGCTACCCTGTGCGTGGCGGTTCCGCCACTTCCCGTACGAAGGAGTACAGACGGCCGTGTCTGAGCGCACCCTGGTCCTGGTCAAGCCCGATGGCGTCAGCCGTGGTCTGGTCGGCGAGGTGATCGCCCGCATCGAGCGCAAGGGCCTGACCCTGGCCGCACTCGAGCTGCGGACCGTCGACCGCGCGACCGCCGAGCAGCACTACGCCGAGCACGACGGCAAGCCGTTCTTCGGCGACCTGGTCGAGTTCATCACCGGTGGCCCGCTCGTCGCCATCGTCGTCGAGGGCACCCGCGCCATCCCGGCGTTCCGCCAGCTCGCGGGCGGCACCGACCCGGTCGAGAAGGCCACCCCCGGCACGATCCGCGGCGACTTCGGCCTCGAGGTCCAGTTCAACCTCGTCCACGGCTCCGACTCGCCCGAGTCCGCCGAGCGCGAGATCAAGCTCTGGTTCCCGGCTCTCTGAACCGCGTTCCGCACGCCGTGGGGGCCGACCTCACGGCGTGCGCCGGGCCGGTGAGGAGCCGTTGCCGCCGGGGTTCGAGCCGTGCAGCTCCACGTGCGGCGGGTAGCCCAGCGGCAGGTGCATGCGGACCGAGTCGAACCGCTGGTCGCCGACGCTGATCGAGTTCGGCAGCCGTCCCCATTCGCGGAAGCCCAGCTCCTCGTACAGCCCGATCGCCCCGAGGTTGTTGCCGCGCACGCCCAGGTACAGCACCTCCAGGCCCGCCGAGCGCGCGTGGTCGACGATCGCCGCCACCGCGGTCCGGCCCAGGCCCAGCCCGCGCGCGGACGGGTGCGCCGTCACCTTGCCGACCTCGCCGCAGTGCCGGAACACGATCGCCGGGTCGCGCTGCCACGTGGCCGTCGCCCGCACGACGCCGTCGACCCGCGCCACCACCAGCGCCGCGTCCCCGGCGCGGACCAGCGCCAGCACCTTCTCCAGCCACGCGTCCGTGTCGGCCCGGTCGGGAGGCGACTGCCAGCCGATCGCGCCACCGGCCGCGACCACCGCGTGCAGCACCTCGTGCACCTCGTGCCGCAGCTTCTCGTCGGCGTCCTTCGGCCAGTCCAGCTCGATCTCCATGGGGTGCAGGCTAAAACCGCGCCGGAAATGTCGGTGCACCCGGTTAGGGTCGGCGGCGTGACCACTGCCGAGCCGCTCCTCGTCCGGGCCAACGGGTTGACCAAGCACTTCGGCGACTTCGAGGCGGTGAGGGGCATCGACGTCGAGGTGCGCCGCGGGGAGGCGTTCGGCTTCCTCGGACCCAACGGCGCGGGCAAGTCGTCGACCATGCGGATGATCTCCTGCACGTCGCCGCGCACCGGCGGCGAGCTGACCGTGCTCGGGATGGACCCGGCCACCCAGGGGCCGAGGATCCGCGCGCGGATCGGGGTCGTGCCGCAGACCGACAACCTCGACACCGAGCTGACCGTGCGGCAGAACCTCCAGACGTACGGCCGGTACTTCGGCCTGTCCAGGGCGGCCGTGCGGGAGAAGGCGACCGAGCTGCTGGAGTTCGCGCAGCTCGCCGACCGGGAGCACCACGAGGTGGAGCCGCTGTCGGGCGGCATGAAGCGCAGGCTGACGATCGCCCGCTCGCTGATCAACGACCCGGACCTGCTGCTGCTCGACGAGCCGACGACGGGCCTCGACCCGCAGGCCCGCCACCTGCTGTGGGACCGGCTGTTCCGGCTCAAGCAGTCCGGCGTCACGCTCATCATCACCACGCACTACATGGACGAGGCCGAGCAGCTGTGCGACCGGCTCGTCGTCATGGACGGCGGGAAGATCGCCGCCGAGGGCTCGCCCGGCGAGCTGATCAGCCGGTACTCGACCCGCGAGGTGCTCGAGCTGCGGTTCGCGCCCGGTTCGCAGGAGGCCGTCGTGCCGTCCGTGGTCGACCTGGCTGAACGCGTGGAGGTGCTGCCGGACCGGCTGCTGCTCTACACGAAGGACGGTGAGGGCGCGTTGAACGCCGTGCACGCGCGGGGCGTGCGCCCGCTGTCGAGCCTGGTGCGCCGCAGCACGCTGGAGGACGTCTTCCTCCACCTCACCGGCCGCACGTTGGTGGACTGATGGAGACCTTCCCCAGCCGGTCGACCGGCGTCGTGCTCGGCCCGGCGCGGGCGATCCTGATCGGCGTCGAGAAGCACTGGACCTGGTACCAGCGGAACTGGCGGTCGACCGCCATCTCCAGCTTCCTGCAACCCGTGCTGTTCCTGCTGGCCATGGGCGTCGGCTTCGGGTCGCAGGTCCAGCCCGGCGAGGCGACCGGCGGCCAGACGTACCTCGTGTACCTCGCCCCCGCGCTGGTGGTCGTGACGACGGTGCAGAACGCGACCTGGGAGTCGACGTACGCGGTGCTGTCGGCGTTCATCTGGCAGAAGTCGTACTGGGGCGCGGTCGTCACGCCGGTGACGCCGGGCCAGATCTTCGCCGCCCAGCTCGCCTGGATCGGGTTGCGGCTGGTCAGCAGTGCCGTGGTGTTCCTGGCGGTCGCCGCCGTGCTGGGCGCGGTCGCCGGGCCGGGGGTGCTGCTGGCGCTGCCGTTCGCGGTGCTCGCGGGCCTCGCGTTCGCCGCGCCGGTGGTCGCGTTCGCCGCCACCCGCGAGGGCGCGGAGGGCTTCACCGGCCTGTTCCGGTTCGTGGTCATCCCGATGACCCTGTTCACCGGCGCGTTCTTCCCGATCTCGCAGCTCCCGGACTGGTTGCGGCCGGTCGCGTGGATCACCCCGATGTGGCACGGCGTCGAACTCGCCCGCGGCGCCACGTTCGGCACGTTGCGGCTCCTCCCGGCGCTCGGCCACGTCGCCTACCTGTCGGCGCTGGTCGTCGTGGGGACCGTGCTGGGGCGCAAGTACTTCCGACGCAGGCTGGCGGTGTAGACGGTGACGCAGACGGTCGACCGGGAGAAGGCGGACGTCGGACTGGCGTTCCGCATCGTGCCGCCGGGCCTGTACGCCGGGCGGGCGAGCGTGCTCGTGGAGCGCTCGTTCCTCGTGTACCGGCGCGCGTGGCTGTCGTTCGTGTCCGGCTTCTTCGAGCCGCTGTTCTTCCTGCTGTCGCTGGGCTACGGCTTCGGCAGGCTGGTGAGCGAGGTCGAGGGCCCCGGCGGCCACCTGGTGAGCTACCCGGTGTTCGTCGCCCCCGCGCTGCTGGCGGCGTCCGCGATGAACGGCGCGGTGTTCGACTCGACGTACAACGTGTTCTTCAAGTTCAAGTACGGCAAGCTCTACGACGCCATGCTCGCCACCCCGATGGGGCCGCTGGACATCGCGGTCGGCGAGATCTCCTGGGCGCTGCTGCGCGGTGGCATGTACTCGGCGGCGTTCCTGTCGGTCATGCTCGGCATGGGCCTGATCAGCTCGGCGTGGGCGCTGCTCGCGCTGCCCGCCTGCCTGGTGGTCGCCTTCGCGTTCGCCGCCGTCGGCATGGCCGCGACGACGTTCATGCGCTCGTGGCAGGACTTCGACCTGGTGCAGCTCGCCGTGCTCCCGCTGTTCCTGTTCTCCACGACGTTCTTCCCGCTGTCGGTCTACCCGCCGCTGTTGCAGACGATCGTCACGTGGACCCCGCTCTACCACGCGATCGAACTGCTCCGCGGCCTCACGACCGGCGTGGTCGGCTGGGGGATGCTCGGCAACCTCGCGTACTTCGTGGTGATGGCCGCGGGCGGGCTGGTGGTCGCGGCGCGGAGGCTGGGCAAACTGTTGCTGAAGTGAGCCTGCGGAGATGCGCTGCCGGTCCAATACTTGGTGACCGGTAGTGCCCTCTTGGAGGTCGTCGTGGACGTCGTCGCGCTCGTCGGTCGCATCCTGTTCGCCGCCATCTTCCTCGGTTCCTCGGTCGCCCACTTCACCCAGTCCGAGGGCATGGGAGCCCTGGTCGAGTCCAAGGGCCTCCCGGCGGGGCGGCTGCTCGTGCTGGTGTCCGGCGTGCTCATCGCCCTCGGCGGGCTGATGATCGTGCTCGGCGTGTGGGCCGACCTCGGAGCCCTGTTCGTGCTCGCGTTCACGCTGCCCACGGCCTTCCTGGTGCACGCCTTCTGGAAGGAGACCGACCCGATGGCGAAGCAGAACGAGATGGTCAACTTCATGAAGAACCTGTCCATCTCCGGCGGCGCGCTGCTGTTCTTCTCCCTCTACGCGGGCCACGCCCACGACCTCGGCCTGACGATCACCGGGCCGCTGTTCGGTTAGTTCGTCCGGACGGCTGCCGTTACCCTGGTCCACCATGACGGTCGAGTCGGTCTTCCCCCTGTTGGAACCCCTGCTGCCACGGGTGTCGAAGCCCGTGCAGTACGTCGGCGGGGAGCTGAACGCGACCGTCAAGGACTGGGACGAAGCGGTCGTCCGCTGGGCGCTCATGTACCCCGACGCCTACGAGGTCGGGGTGCCCAACCAGGGCGTCATGATCCTGTACGAGATCCTCAACGAGCTGCCGGACGTGCTCGCCGAGCGCACCTACGCGGTGTGGCCGGACCTCGAGGCCCTGATGCGCGAGCACGGCGTCCCGCAGTTCACCGTCGACGGGCACCGCCCGCTCGGCGCGTTCGACCTGATGGGCATCAGCTTCGCCACGGAGCTGGGCTACACGAACATGCTCACCGCGCTGGACCTCGGCGGCATCCCGCTGCACGCGGTCGACCGCACCGACGAGCACCCGATCGTGGTGTCCGGCGGGCACGCGGCGTTCAACCCCGAGCCCATCGCGGACTTCATCGACTGCGCGGTGCTCGGCGACGGCGAGGAAGCCGTCCTGGAGATCACCGACATCGTCCGCGCGTGGAAGGCCGAGGGCTGTCCCGGCGGGCGCGACGAGGTGCTGACCCGGCTCGCCGAGACCGGTGGCGTGTACGTGCCGCGCTTCTACGACGTGGAGTACCTGCCGGACGGCCGCATCCAGCGCGTGGTCCCGAACCGCGAGCGCGTGCCGTACCGCGTGTTCAAGCGGACCACGATGGACCTGGACGCGTGGCCGTACCCGAAGCAGCCGCTGGTGCCGCTGGCCGAGAGCGTGCACGAGCGGATGAGCGTCGAGATCTTCCGCGGCTGCACCCGCGGCTGCCGGTTCTGCCAGGCGGGGATGATCACCCGACCGGTGCGCGAGCGGTCGATCGAGGGCATCGGCGCGATGGTCCAGCGCGGGCTGGAGGCGACCGGGTTCGAGGAGGTCGGCCTGCTGTCGCTGTCCAGCGCGGACCACTCGGAGATCGCCGAGATCACCAAGGGCCTCGCGGACCGCTACGAGGGCACCAACACGGGCCTGTCGCTGCCGAGCACGCGCGTGGACGCGTTCAACGTCGACCTGGCGAACGAGCTGTCCCGCAACGGCCGCCGCTCCGGCCTGACGTTCGCGCCCGAGGGCGGCAGCGAGCGGCTGCGCCGGGTGATCAACAAGATGGTGTCCGAAGAGGACCTCATCCGGACGGTCAGCACGGCGTTCTCCAACGGCTGGCGGCAGGTGAAGCTGTACTTCATGTGCGGCCTGCCGACCGAGACCGACGAGGACGTCCTCCAGATCGCCGAGATGGCGAAGAACGTGATCCGCGCGGGCCGCGAGGTCAGCGGCCGCAAGGACATCCGCTGCACCATCTCCATCGGCGGGTTCGTGCCCAAGCCGCACACGCCGTTCCAGTGGGCGTCGCAGTGCGACCCGGACACCGTGGACAGCAGGCTGGCGAAGCTGCGGTCGGCGATCAACTCCGATCGGAGCCTGGGCCGCAACATCGGCATGCGCTACCACGACGGCAAGCCGTCGCTGATCGAAGGACTGCTGTCGCGGGGCGACCGGCGCATCGGCCGCGTGATCGAGCGGGTGTGGCGCGAGGGCGGCCGGTTCGACGGCTGGTCCGAGCACTTCTCCTACTACCGCTGGGTCAACGCCGCCGAGGCCGAGCTGCCCGCGTTCGGGATCGACCTGGCCTGGTTCACCACGCGCGAGCGCGAGGAGCTCGAGGTCCTGCCCTGGGACCACCTGGACTCCGGTCTGGACAAGGAGTGGCTCTGGGCGGACTGGCAGGACGCGCTGGACGAGCGCGAGCAGGACGACTGCCGCTGGACCCCGTGCTTCGACTGCGGCGTCTGCCCGGCGATGGGCACCGACATCGAGGTCGGCCCGACCGGGCGCACCCTGCTGCCGTTGACCCCGGTCGGGGGAGGCTCCCCGGTGCGGAACCCGTCGCTCAGCAAGACGTGACCAATTAAGACACCGGGAGCGGTCCCAAAAACCCATTAGCCGAAACGGTCGGGGCGACGCGCGAAAGAAAGGGCCTTCGCGCGTTGTCCGCACCGGCCGTGGCGTCCCACCGCGGGACAACGCAAAAGAACAACCGCAAGAACGCAATTCCCGGAGCCGGCCCGAGGGATCGGATCACTCCGTCACGCGGCTCATCTTGATCGCCCGCATGGGGCACGCGTGCGCGGCGGCCTCGACCAGCGGGGTCTGGGAGGCCTCCGGGTTCTTCGCGTACCGCAGCCGACCGTCCTCCAGCAGCCGGAACACCTTCGGCGCCTGGGACGCGCAGATCCCGTAGTGGTGGCACCGCTGGTGGTCCACGCTGACGGCGATCTTGTCCTTCACCTCGGTCCGCACGGTCGCGGACTGGGGGTTGTCCGGGTCGACCACCGGCGCGGGTTCGTCGGGCGCGGGGGAGTTGTCGACGACAACGTGGGGCGTGTCGACCAGGCCGATCTTGGCCAGCGGCTCGGGCGGAAGGAAGCGCAGCACCGTGAGGGTGATCGCGGGCGCGAGCAGCGTGATCCCGCCCAGCCACAGCGTGGACACCGAGCCGTTGGCCGCCGCGCCGAGCCACGAGTGCATGGCCACGAGCCACACGCCGACGTAGGAGAAGCGGTGGAAGTTGACCCACTGCGAGGTCTCCAGAACGCGGTGCAGGCCCGCGGTCACGGCGACGGCGATCATGAGTTCCAGTCCGACGATGCCGAGCGCGTGGCGGGCGAGGCCGCCGTCGACGAACGGCAGGAGCACCTGGAGGAAACCGAGGCCGCCCGAGTCGAGGAGCAGGAACGCGAGCGCGTGCGTGAGGCCGGTCGCGAGGGTGAACGTCGCCAGCACGATGTGGCCACCGCGCAGCGCCTGTCTACCCGTCAACCGGTGCACCCAGCCGGTGGCCGTGAGCACGCCCCAGCACAGCGTCAGGCACATCGCGACGTAGGCCATTCGCGCGGAGAGGGCCGAGACGGCCCGCACACCCGCGTCGTATGAGGTGGCCGCTACAACCGTTTGCACGATGTGAGCGTTCATAACATTTCCCCCGACAAGGTCTAGATCGTTTTAGCGTGCGGCCCGATAAGTACTACGAACCGGCGTCGGAGTGGTTCGATCAAGTAGTCTATCCTGCACGTGATCTGCATCACAGTTCACTTGCGTAACTCCCTTCGAAGTCCGGCGTTACCCCCTAGAAGTCTGTCGTGGTCTTTCCGAAAGATACTGTACCGAAGTTTTTATCAGAGATTTGGATTGCCATCTAGCGTGCCGTACGATCCTGTTGTATCAATTAGATCGCAGGTGCGCTTCCGGTCGCCGAAACGAGACTGGCGCGTCCCATCCGCCGCTAGGACTCCGGGAGGTTGGTTTCTCCATGAATGCGCTGGGCGGAGCCTTGGCGGATCATCGTCGCCACGTCACCACTCGTACGTCCAAAAAGCACGCCGAAGAGCTGGTCACCGAGCTGTACGGACAGTTCAGAGGAGCGTTGTTCGCCCACGTCCTCGGACTCACGGGCCATGATCGCCAATGGACCGAAGACGTGGTGCAGGAGACGTTGATCAGGGCGTGGCAGAACTCCGAGAATCTTGTCCGGGATCCGCGCATGTTGCGGGGATGGCTACTGACAGTGGCTCGTCGGATCGTGATCGACGGGTGGCGCACGCGTCAGGCCAGGCCCCAGGAGGTGGAGTTGACCTCGCCGGACAGCATGGAAGCGCCGGATGAGACGGACCAGGCCCTCTCACTCATGGTGATCACCCAGGTGATCGGCAGGCTGGGCGAGGAACACCGCGCCGCGATCTATGAAACGTACGTGCGCGGTCGGACGATCAAAGAGGCCGCTCTCGCGCTCGGGATTCCCGAGGGCACGGTCAAGTCCCGGCTGTACAAGGCGATGCAGATTCTTCGCGGCGCACTGCGCGAGCGAAGCTGACACAGAGGGGCGAGGCCGATGTCGTCACATTCCGACGTCGCCGCGTACATGCTCGGCGTCCTCGACGAGGGCGCCGAGCTTGCTTTTAACGAGCATCTGTCCCGTTGTGCAAGGTGCCAGTGTGAACTTGTCGAATTTCAGACAATTCCACTGGTGTTGTCACAGGCGGATCAATTCGGCCTTTTGGCGCGGCAAATTCCCGCCCCGGCCCATTCGACAAGGCGGCGGTTCGGCGACTGCGGTGTGCCGGTGCGCGGTCTCCTGCTCATCGCGGCGAGCCTGCTGCTCGTGGCCGTGGTGGCGGTGCTGGCCATCTCCGGGGTGCTCCCGGCCGACAACCACCTCTCCCACGCCTCGTCGGTGCTCCTGCCGTGGGTCTGACCCACCGTCCGATCGCGCCGTACCGCCGATCGGCCTACAACGTCCAGGGGTCCAGTCTCGCTCAACGGGACTGCCACGTCTCTACGGTGGGTACCGAAGGAAATTCAGGTCCGTGCCGGTGCGGGCTCTCGGTACCGAAGGACGACCGGAACGCTCGGTCTGGACACATGCCATACGGTGGTGCTCCCCGCTCCCACGGCCTCGCGTGCACCCTGCCAGGCGCCGCAGATCGGAGCCCCGCGTGACCTCCCCAGTGCCCGCATGGGTGGTGCACAGACCCGTGCTCGTGCCGTCGGCCCGACCGGTCTGCCACGGCCGCGAGGCCGAACTGCGCACCATGCGGGCGCTGCTGGCGAGGGTGGCCGTCGGGCGCTCGGCGATCGTGACGATGACCGGCGAGCTGGGAGTCGGGAAGTCCGTCCTGCTGGAGACCACCGCCGAACTCGCCAGGAGCATGGGGTTCGCCGTCGCCGTGGGCCACGGGGCCCGGCTGGAGACGCACCTCGACGGCGGGGTCATCCGCCAGCTCGCCGACGACCTCGGAGGCCAGGACGTCGACCTCCGCCCCGACCGGGTCTCGTCGCTGGAGGCCTTCTACCGGCTGGTCCGCCAGGCCGCGGAGAAGAGACCGGTGCTGATCGTCGTGGACGACATCCACGTGACCGACATCTGGTCGATGCGGTCCATGGCCTACCTCCGCCGCCGCACCACCGACCAGCCCGTCCTGATCATGCTCGGCTCCACCACCGGCCACCCGCCCGCGGGCGAGGTGTCGTTGCAGGAGTTGACCGGCACGAGCGCCGAGACCGTCGTCCTGGGTGGACTCGGCGTCCACGGCGTCGCCGAACTCCTCAAGGAGGCGGTGTCCGCCCCGGTCCACGCGGACCTCGTCACCGCGTCCCTCGACGTCACCAAGGGCAACCCGTTCCTGCTGCACTGCATGCTCGGCGCGCTGCGCGCCCGCTTCGGCGGCGAGATCGGCGCGGTCACCCCGGACGAGGTGCGCGAGGTGGGCGCCCCCGACCTCGGCGAGCAGCTGCGCGTCCGCCTGCGACCGCTGCCCGGCTGCGCCGAGATCGTGCGCGCGGTGGCCGTCCTCGGCGACGAGGCCTCGGTGAACATGATCGCCGCGATGTCCGGAGTGGACCACGCCCAGGCGTTGCGCGGCATGGACTCGTTGGTGCGCTTGAGGATCCTGGACAACAGCCACGCGGTGTCCTTTCGACACCCGTTCGTCCGCAACTCCGTCCTCCAGGACCTGCCGGTCGCCACCCGCGCCGCCGACCACGCCCGCGCCGCCCGGCTCCTCGCCGACGCGGACGCGCCGAACGCGCGGATCGCCGCCCACCTCCTGGAGGCCCGCGGCATCCGCATCGCGTGGGGGCTCGACGTGCTCCGCCACGCCGCCCGCGCCGCCGCCCACGACGGCAGGCTCGCCTTGGCGGCGGACCTCCTCGACCGCGTGCTGGCCGAACCGCTCGGCTCGGACGACCGCCTGGCCGTGCAGCTGGAACTGGTCCACGTGGACTTCCTCGGCGACTCGGCCAAGGGCATGGCCCGCCTCCGCGAGGCGCTCGCGCACGCCGACGACGTCCGCTCGGCCGTCGGCCAGGCCGTGACCATGCTGCTGCGCGCGTGCACCGCCCACGAGGCCCGCCTGGCCCTCTCCATCGGCCTCCAGGTGCAGTCCCGGCTCAGCTCGCAGGAGAAGGACGAGCTCTGGGAGCTGCGCGCCATCTGCTACCTGGTCGCGGCGGGCAACGACCTCGGCCTCGCGCTGCGCGCCAGCCTGTTCACCGACGAGCTGGAGTCGGAGAAGCCCGACGCCCCGAGGCTCCGCCAGCTCCACTCGGTGATCATGTCGCTCGGCCACGCGCTGCGCGGCGACTCCGCGCTCGAAGCCGTCCGGTACGCCGACGAGGCGCTGGCGGGCGACCGCATGGACGTGTTCGTCCAGCCGTTCGTGTTCACCCTGTCGACCTGCTTCCTGGTCGACGCGCCCGAGCTGTCGGACAAGTTCCGCCGGATGATCGGCAGCACCTCCGAACCCCACGACCTGCACCTGCGCAAGGGCACCGTCGTGTCGCTGGCGCACGGCATGGACTTCCTCGCGTCCGGCGAGCTGATCCGGGCCAAGACGTTCCTCAAGTGGCAGATGCGCCTGTTCGAGGAGCTGGGGTCCGTCCAGGACTGCCCCATGGCGATCCTCTGCGCCGCCCGCCTGACCGAGGTGCTGGTCGACCTCGGTCGCGCCGACGAGGCCCGCGACATGCTCGTGCGCAGCGGCTTCACCGGTGAGCTGCCCGAGCTGTTCCAGCACAACCTGGTGCTCTACTCCAGGGGGAAGCTCAAGCTGGCCCTCCACGACGCCGAGGGCGCGCTGGCCGACCTGCTGGAGTGCGGACGGCGGCTCGAGGCGTCGGCGGTCGACAGCCCCGCCGTGATCCCGTGGCGCGCGCTGGCCGTCCGCGCCTACCTGGCGCTGGGGCAGCGCGAGCCCGCCGCGGCGCTGGCCAAGGAGGACCACGAGATGGCCCGGCAGTGGGGGACGCCGCGGGCGCTCGGCACCGCCCTGCTGTCCGTCGGGCTCAGCGCCGACGACGAGGAGGCGGGCACCAGGGCCCTCGTCAAGGCCACCGAGTTCCTCGCCGAGTCCACCGCGAAGCTGCAACTGGCGGAGGCGTTCTTCGAGCTGGGCGCCCACCTGCGCCGTCGAGGCCACCCCGAGCGCGCCATCCCGCACCTGCGGCGGGCGGTGGAGCTGAGCGCGAAGTGCGAGTCCCAGCCCCTCATCCGGCTGGCGGGCGACGAGCTCCGGGCCTGCGAACCCGTCACGGCCGAGGGCACGGTCCACGGCCTCACGAAGCAGGAGACCCGAGTGGCGGGCATGGCGGCGCAGGGGCTGACCAACCGGCAGATAGCCGAGGCCCTCTTCCTCACCCGCCGCACCGTGGAGCTGCACCTGTCCGGCGCCTACCGCAAGCTCGGCATCACCGGCCGCACGGACCTCGCCGAGGCCCTCAGCCAGCACCGGGCGCCGCAGGCCTGAGCCCTACTTGGTCACCGCGGCCAGCGCGTCGACCAGCCCGTGCCCGTAGAACCCGTTGTACTCGGAGTACCCGGTGCAGTAGGCGTCCTGCGCCCCGGTCCCGTTCAGGTCGTAGTCCGCCGGGCACGGCAGCGTCTCGGACTGCGCGTTCAGCATCCGGGTCAGCTGCGGCGCGGTCGCCTCCGGGTGGGTCGACGCCAGCAGCGCCGCCACCCCGGACACGTGCGGGGCCGCCATCGACGTGCCGCACGAGTAGTCGTAGCCCGCGGGCACGGTCGACAGCACGCAGCCGTCGTCGGAGTGCGCCGGCTCCTGCTTGCGGTCGCCGCCCGGAGCCGTCAGGTCCACCGTGCCCAGCCCGTACGAGCTGTAGCCCGCCTTCACCTTGTCCGCGCCCACGGCCGACACCGCCACCACCGACCGCAGCTGCGCGGGCAGCACCAGGCACGTGTTGTCCACCGGGCGCGGCTTCACGTCCTCCGGGGGCGCGTTGGTCGGGCTCTGCGAGTCGCGGCCGGGCTTGCTCAGGTCCATGCCGCCGTTGCCCGCGGCCGCCACGGTCAGCACGCCGCGGCTCGACGAGTAGTCGACCGCCCGCCGCACGGCCTCGTACACGACCTTCTGGCCCACCTGGTTCTGGCAGGTGAACACCCACGGGTCGATGAAGTAGCTGTTGTTCGTGATGGTCATCCCGTGCACGGCCGCCCACATGAAGCCGCACACCGCGTACTCGGGGTAGATGTACCCGTCGTTGTCCACGACCTTCACCGACGCGATCCGCACGCCCGGCGCCACGCCGGTCGTGCCGCGCCCGTCGTCGGCCGCGGCGATGGTGCCCGCCACGTGCGTGCCGTGCGCGGAGGTGGTCGGCGACCAGGCCTCGACCGCCGTGTCGGCCTTCCCGGTGGCCGAGCAGCCCGCCGACAGACCGGGGTCCAGCGCGCCGACCAGGTCCGGGTGGGTCGGGTCGATGCCGGAGTCCAGCACGCCGACGACCACGTCGCGGCTGCCGTTGGTGATGGCGTGCGCCTCGGCGGCCTTGATGAGGTCCATGTCCCACTGCTCGACCGTGCGGTCCACGGCCCCCGTGCGCGACGCCTTGCCCAGCTCGGTCTCGTCGACCTTCTTCTTCACCACGGCGCCGGTCTTCTTCGAGATCGCCTCGGCCTGCGCGCTGTACGCCCGGTCAGCGCCCATCCGCTTCCCGAACGTCGGGTCCGGCGAGGTGGCGACGGCGACGGCGATCTGCGGGTAGTAGACGGTCGACGTGCCGCAGGAGGCCGCGATCTCGGCCTCGGCGAGCGGTTGGCTCGTGCCCTCCTCGAAGACGACGAGGTAGCGCAGCGTCGGGCCCGGCTGGACGCAGTTCGCGATCGGCGCGACGTACTGGTCGGGCAACGCGGACGTGGCGGCCGCGGCCACCGTGCTTCCGCTCGCGAGCAGCACCGCGCTGACCGCGACCACTCGGGCGCGGCGGAGCAGAGGCACGGGGGACCTCCATCGCTGGGCGGACGTGTTCCACGGCTCGGGGTGACCGTTGTAGGCGGACGGTAACCACGCGGGAGGAACCAGACAACCTCAACGGTCGGAACCCCTCCACGGTACCGTCCCCCTGGAGTAGCAGCCTGGGCCGTTGGGGTGCTCGTGATCCCGACGGCACACCCCGAGGAGCCCACCCTGAGCCGGCAGAACCAGCCAAACAACCCCTCCGCCGCGGCGGTGCAGAAGCTCCGCCTGTGCTACGCCAAGCGCGGCAGGCTGCGCTTCACCTCGCACCGCGACGTGGCGCGCAGCTTCGAACGGGCGCTGCGCCGCGCGGGCGTGCCGATGGCGTACTCCCAGGGCTTCAGCCCGCGGCCGAAGGTGTCCTGGATCGGCGCGTCGCCGACCGGTGTGGCCAGCGAGGCCGAGTACGTCGAGGTGCAGGTCGTGGAGCTGCTCGACGTGGAGAAGCTGCGGGCCGCGCTGGACGAGGCGCTGCCGCCGGGCCTGGACGTGCTGGAGATCGTCGTCTCCTCCGGCGGGAACCTGACCGAGCGCATCGAGGCGAGCGAGTGGCGGGTCGAGCTGGACGGCGTGTCGCCCGCCGAGCTGCGGACTGCCGTAGCCGCGCTGCTCGCCGCGGAATCGGTCGAGGTCGAGCGCGCGACCAAGGACGGGAAGAGGATCATCGACGTCCGGCCGGCCGTGGTGTCGGCCCTGGTGGAGGACCAATCGAGCGACGCAGGCCACGATGCGCCTGATTTGTCACGACCGTGTGGGATACTCGTGACGGTCGTACGGCAGACAACACCTACCGTTCGACCCGATGACGTGCTGAGCGCGCTCCGCGTCGTCGCCGACCTGATTCCGCCGGTGCCCGCGAAGGCGACCCGGATGGCGCAGGGACGGCTCGACGACGATGGTGCACTGGTAGACCCGCTAGCCCAGGACAGGGTGGCGGAGTCCGAGCCGGTGACCGGGGAGCAGGGGCGCCGCTAAGGGTGTCTTCGTTGAGGACCTGCCGGCTGTGCGCCCGTGCTCGAAGAGCGCGGATACCGGTCGGCGTTGGCAAGGATTCCCGCCGCCAGCCGCGGTGGAGAGTGGACTAGAGAGGCCCCTGCGCGGCCGCGTCTTCGACTAGACGCGCCCGGGGGCGGAGGAGCTGCATGTCGAACACGGACAAGCCTGCCGGTAACCCCGGCGGGGATAACGTCACATCCGCACACCCCGAACTGGCGGACCTACCCGCCAAGCTGAGGGTGCACGCGCTGGCGAAGCTGCTGGGCGCCAGCAGCAAGGACGTCGTGGCCGCTCTCGCCGACCTGGGCGAGACGGTGCGCGGGGTCCAGTCCAGCGTGAGCCGGGACGTCGCGCTGAAGGTCGCCGAGAGCCTCCTCGACTGGGACGACGTCGTCTCGGGCGAGGTGGACGTCGAGGTGTACGAGGAGCCCGCCGTCCCGGCCCGCCAGGTCAGGGAGGTGGCCGCGCTCACCCCGCTGTTCGCGCCGCCGTCCGCGGTGTTCATGGCGCCGACCGCGCCCGCCCCCCAGGCCGAGGAGCCCGCTCCCAAGCGGGGCCGCGGCCGGGCGAAGCCGGTCGTCGAGGAGCCCGCCGAGCAGTACGACGACGACGCCGAGCTCGAGTCGGACGCCGACCAGAACGACGCCGCCGACGACGAGTCCGGTGAGGACAGCGACAGCCGTCGCCGTCGTCGCCGCGGCCGCCGTGGCCGTGGCCGCGGCAAGGGCGCCGAGGACAGCGGCGAGGAGAACGAGGGCTCCGAGGAGTCCGAGGAGGAGGACGCCGAGGCGTCCGCCGACCAGGACGACCAGGGGCCCGACGAGGCGGGGGACGGCGGCAGCCGCCGCAGGCGTCGCCGTCGTCGCCGCAAGACCGGCGCCGAGGACGAGCCCGCGATCACCGAGGACGACCCGCCGAACACGGTCGTGCACGTCCGCGAGGTGCGGGAGACCCGCGACGCGCGGGACGACAAGGCCGACTCCGAGGCCGCGCAGAGCGAGGTGCGCAGCATCCGGGGCTCGACCCGCCTGGAGGCCAAGCGCCAGCGCCGCCGCGACGGCCGGGAAGCCGGTCGCCGCCGCGTGCCCGTGCTGTCCGAGGCCGAGTTCCTCGCCCGCCGCGAGGCCGTCGAGCGCACGATGGTCGTCCGCGAGCGCGGCGACCGCACCCAGATCGGTGTCCTGGAGGACGGTGTCCTCGTGGAGCACTTCGTGACCTCGTCCGGCACCGGCTCGCTGGTCGGCAACGTCTACCTCGGCCGGGTGCAGAACGTGCTCCCGAGCATGGAGGCCGCGTTCATCGACATCGGCCGCGGCCGCAACGCCGTGCTGTACGCCGGTGAGGTCGACTGGGACGCCGCCGGTCTCGAGGGCAAGTCCCGCAAGATCGAGCAGGCCCTCTCCAGCGGCGACAGCGTCCTCGTGCAGGTCACGAAGGACCCGGTCGGCCACAAGGGCGCCCGCCTGACCACCCAGATCAGCCTGCCCGGCCGCTTCCTGGTGTACGTGCCCGGCGGCGGCGCGACCGGCATCAGCCGCAAGCTGCCGGACAACGAGCGCAAGCGCCTCAAGGACATCCTCAAGCGCGTCGTCCCCGAGGACGCCGGTGTCATCATCCGCACCGCGTCGGAGGGCATCGCCGAGGACGAGCTGGGCCGCGACGTCACCCGCCTCCAGGCGCAGTGGCAGGTCATCAAGGACAAGGCCGCCACGCCGAAGGCCCAGGCCCCGCAGCTGCTGTACGAGGAGCCGGACCTGCTGGTGAAGGTCGTCCGCGACCTGTTCACCGAGGACTTCTCCGCGCTGATCGTCCAGGGCGCGGACGCCTGGGAGACCATCGACGGTTACGTCCGCCACGTGGCGCCGGACCTCCAGGACCGGCTGCGCAAGCACATCGGCCAGTCCGACGCGTTCGTCGAGCACCGCATCGACGAGCAGCTGCTCAAGGCGCTCGACCGCAAGGTCTGGCTGCCCTCGGGCGGCTACCTGGTCATCGACCGCACCGAGGCGATGACGGTCATCGACGTCAACACGGGCAAGTTCACCGGATCGGGTGGCAACCTCGAGGAGACGGTGACGCGCAACAACCTGGAGTCGGCGGAGGAGATCGTCCGCCAGCTCCGGCTGCGCGACATCGGCGGCATCATCGTCATCGACTTCATCGACATGGTGCTCGAGTCGAACCGCGACCTGGTGCTGCGCCGCCTGACAGAGTGCCTCGGCCGCGACCGCACCCGCCACCAGGTCGCCGAGGTCACCTCGCTCGGCCTCGTGCAGATGACCCGCAAGCGGGTCGGCACGGGCCTGCTGGAGGCCTTCAGCACCACGTGCGAGCACTGCCGCGGGCGTGGCGTGGTCGTGTCGACGGACCCCGTGCACGCGCACGGCGCCCCGGCGCAGGCCCCCGCCGCACCCCAGCAGCAGCAACCGCAACAGCAGCAGCCGAGCCGCAAGTCCCGGCAGCGCAACCGCGGCGGCGAGTCCGCGGAGCAGGTGGAGACCACGCCGGTCGACACCGAGCCCGCGGTCGCCGAGGCCGTCGAGGTCGCACCGTCCACTCCGGACGTTCCCGTGGTGGAACCCGTCGTGGACACGAGCGAGGCGGCCGTGCTGCTCGACCAGGACGCGCAGGCGGCCCAGGACGGCGCCAAGCGCGACCGTCGGGACCGCAACCGGGAACGCCGTCGGGCGCGCCGGGACGCGGGTGCCGCGAAGCAGGTCCAGGAGCCCGTAGGTGATGCTTCTGAGACTGTCGTGGCGACTCCTGTCGAGGCTCCAGCGGTGGTCGAACCGGTTGCGCCGCAACCGGCCCTGAACGGCCACGTGCCCGAGCAGGCCGACCAGTCGCCGCCCGTCGTGGTGGCGCCTCGTCGGCGGACGTCGCGTCGTGCGGCGACCCGCCCCGCGGGCCCGCCCGTCGGCGTGACCGAGGGCTGATAGCGCTTTTCGTCGAAGGGCCCGTGCCGAATTCCGGTGCGGGCCCTTCGGCTTTGTGTGGTGTCGGGCACATCCGGCGGCGTGTCACGGCGGTCCCGATCCCCGTGGATTCACCGTTTTCCGCGTTTCCGTTTCCGGCGCTGACCAGGGGGTACGGGGCTCGAGCACCCCAGTTTGACCTCGCCGTGCACGGACACGTAACCTGGTACACGGCCCGCCGTCCGGTGGGCCCTGTCGTGTGTAGCCCGGCGACTCTGATTCACGTAATGGTGATTCACGAAAGCCTGGGCGCGCACGGCCCCGTCACCGTCGAGTAGCAGGAGACTTCCGTCCTGATGTACGCGATCGTCAAGACTGGCGGCAAGCAGTACAAGGTGGCTGTCGGCGACGTCGTCGAGGTCGAGAAGCTCGAGGGCGCCCCGGGCACTGAGTTCACTTTCCCGGCGCTACTCGTCGTGGACGGCACTGACGTCACCGCAGACGCTGAGGCCCTCGGGAAGATCTCGGTGACCGGCAAGGTCGTCGAGCAGACCAAGGGTCCCAAGATCCGCATCCACAAGTTCAAGAACAAGACCGGCTACCACAAGCGGCAGGGTCACCGTCAGAAGCTGACCCGCGTCGAGGTTACCGGCATCACCGGTAAGTGAGGACCTGACTAGCCATGGCACACAAAAAGGGCGCGTCCAGCTCCCGTAACGGCCGCGACTCCAACGCTCAGTACCTGGGCGTCAAGCGGTTCGGTGGTCAGGTCGTCAAGGCCGGCGAGATCCTGATCCGCCAGCGCGGCACCAAGTTCCACCCCGGTGTGAACGTCGGCCGCGGCAAGGACGACACGCTGTTCGCCCTCGCCCCCGGCGCGGTCGAGTTCGGCACGAAGCGCGGTCGCAAGACCGTCAACATCGTGCCGGTCGAGGCCAAGGTCGCCGCGTAGTCCCGACCTGATTCCCCTGAGCGCCGTGTGTCCGCCAACGCGGACGCACGGCGCTCAGTTTTTTGCCCCCACCTGTTGATCCTTTGGAAGTGAGTTCTCGTGTCCCGGTTCGTCGACCGAGTGGTTATCCACGTCGCCGCTGGCGAGGGTGGCAACGGTTGCGCGTCGGTGCACCGGGAGAAGTTCAAGCCGCTGGGCGGTCCTGACGGCGGCAACGGCGGCAAGGGCGGCGACGTCGTCCTGGTTGTCGACTCGAACGTCCACACGCTGCTGGACTTCCACTTCCGCCCCAACGCCTCCGCCACCAACGGCAAGCAGGGCATGGGCGCCAACCGCGACGGCGCGAACGGCGAGAGCCTCGAACTGCGCGTGCCGGACGGCACCGTGGTCCTCACCGAGGACGGCACGGTCGTCGCCGCCCACGTCGGCGGGGGCACCCCGAAGTACGCCCCGCGCGGCGGCCGCGGCGGCCTGGGCAACGCTCAGCTCGCGTCCAGGGCCCGCAAGGCCCCCGGTTTCGCGCTGCTCGGCGAGCCCGGCGAGAGCGGCGACTTCGTCCTCGAGCTGAAGTCCGTCGCCGACGTGGGCCTGCTCGGCTTCCCGTCCGCGGGCAAGTCGTCGCTGATCTCGGTCCTCTCCGAGGCCAAGCCGAAGATCGCCGACTACCCGTTCACCACCCTGGTCCCGAACCTCGGCGTGATCACCGCGGGCACCACCGTGTTCACCATGGCGGACGTGCCCGGCCTGATCCCCGGCGCCAGCGAGGGCAAGGGCCTCGGCCTGGACTTCCTGCGCCACATCGAGCGCTGCGCGGTCCTCGTGCACGTCGTCGACTGCGCGACGTTCGAGTCGGGTCGCGACCCGCTGTCGGACATCGACGCCCTCGAAGAGGAACTCGCGAAGTACACCCCGTCCCTGGGCGGCGACCTGTCCGACCGGCCGCGCCTGGTGGTGCTGAACAAGATCGACGTGCCCGAGGCCCGTGAACTCGCGGAGCTGGTGCGCGGCGACATCGAGGCCCGCGGCCTGGAGGTCCTGGAGATCTCGACCGCGACCCGCGAGGGCCTGCGCGAGCTGACGTACGCGCTGGGCACGGTCGTCGAGAAGTACCGCGCGACCAAGCCGAAGCAGGAGTCGACCCGGATCGTGCTGCGGCCGACCGCCGTGGACGACGAGGGCTTCACGGTCCACGACGACCCGGAGACCGAGGGCGGCTTCATCGTCCGGGGCGACCGCCCCGAGCGCTGGATCCGGCAGACGGACTTCTCCAACGACGAGGCCGTCGGCTACCTCGCGGACCGCCTCGCCCGCATGGGCGTGGAAGAGGTCCTGATCAAGCGCGGCGCGATGCCCGGCGCCCAGGTCACCATCGGCGACCTGGTGTTCGACTGGGAGCCGACGACGCCCGCGGGCATCGCGATGACCATGACCGGCCGCGGCACCGACCTCCGGCTGGAGAACAACACCCGCATCGGCGCGGGCGAGCGCAAGGCCCTCAAGCGGGCCCGCCGCCTGCCCGGTGTCTACGACGAGGACGACTTCGAGGAGTGATGATCGGCAGCGTGGAGGTCTCGTTGGCCCGCAAGGCGGTGGCCTCGGCCACCAGGGTTGTCGTGAAGGTCGGTTCCTCCTCGCTGACGACGGCCGAGGGCGGCCTGGACCCGTCCCGGCTGGACGCGCTGGTCGACGCCTTGGCCGCCCGTCGCGCGACGGGCAGCCAGATCGTGCTCGTCTCCAGTGGCGCCATCGCCGCAGGCCTGGCCCCCCTTGGCTTGACCCGCCGCCCCAAGGACCTCGCGACCCAGCAGGCCGCCGCCAGCGTCGGCCAGTTGGCCTTGGCCCACGCCTACGGCAACTCCTTCGGCCGCTACGACCTCACCGTCGGCCAGGTCCTGCTGACCGCCGACGACGTGGTCCGCCGCAGCCACTACCGCAACGCCCAACGCACCCTCTCCCGCCTGCTGGCCTTGGGCGTGGTCCCGGTGGTGAACGAGAACGACACGGTCGCCACCGAGGAGATCCGCTTCGGCGACAACGACCGCCTGGCGGCACTGGTGGCCCACCTCATCGGCGCGGACGCCTTGTTCCTCCTCTCGGACGTCGACGCCCTCTACGACGGCGACCCCCGCCTGGCAGACGCCCACCGCATCACCGAGGTAGGCGGCCCCGACGACGTCAACGGCGTCCGAGCAGGCACCGGCGGCGCCTTGGGCACCGGCGGCATGGCCTCCAAACTCGCCGCAGCCACCCTCGCAGCCTCAGCAGGCATCCCCGTCCTCCTAGCAGGCTCAACAGACGCCGCCCGAGCCCTCAGCCCCACCCCGGACGTGGGCACGGCCTTCACCGCCACCGACACCCGCCTCACCGCCCGCCGCTTCTGGCTCGGCTACGCCGCAGACGCCAACGGCACCCTCGTCCTCGACGACGGCGCGGTAGCCGCAGTAGTAGCCCGCAGACGTTCCCTCCTGGCCGCAGGCATCACCGCCGTAGCAGGCACCTTCGAGGCGGGCGACGTAGTCGAACTCTCCACCACCACCGGCCAGGTAGTGGCCAGGGGAGTGGTGGCCTACGACGCCACAGAACTCCCGTCCCTCATCGGCCGCTCCAGCCACGAACTACCCCCAGAACAACGCCGCGAGGTAGTCCACGCAGACGACCTAGTAGCCCTCCACCGCCCCTGACCTCTTCACCCGCCCGGCGACCACACTCGCCTGGCGACCACAGCCGCTCGGCTACCTCGCCTGCCCGGCGACTACACCCGCCCGGCGGCCACATCCGCCCGGCGGCCACATCCGCCCGGCGGCCACATCCGCCTAGCCACCGCACTCGCCTGGTCGCCACACTCGCCCGGCTACCTCACCTGCCCGGCGATCTCGCCTGCCCGGCTACCTCAGCCGCCTAGCCACCGCACTCGCCCGGCGATCTCGCCTGCCGGCGACCACGGCTGCCCAGCCACCACAGCCCAGCCGACTACTGCGACTCGCCGCCCGGCCACCATCGGGATCACCGTTCTGGTCTCGCTTCTCCGGTCTTGCTTCGCTTCGGCCAGTTCTGACCACTCGCCCCCTGCCCCTTGGGAGCGTGGCCGTTTTTGTCGGTGGTGCGTTGTAGCGTTCTGTTTCGGGGGGCCTTGCACGATCGGGGACCCCCGCATCGCCCTGCGCCATCCCCACCAGCGTTTCGAGCGACGCAGGGGAGTGGCGCAGGAGTCATTGGCCAGTCCCCGTTCTCATCCGGCGAGCGCGGCGGCCATGCCCATCGTGTCCTGGTACTCGCGCCAGTGGACGATCTCGCCCCCGCGCGTGCGCAGCACCGCGATGAATGCCGCCGACCCCACCGTCCCGGTGATCGTCGACCTCCCCACCAGCACGTACTCGACCACGATCACGTTGGGATCGGCGGTGTCGTGGATGACGACGTCGCGGCAGTCCTCGATCCGAACCGGCAGCACCTCCCGGCCTGGCTTGGCGAACGCCAGGAACGCGTCACGTCCCTCGAACCGCTTGGGCCGTCCCGGCGCGGCGAACGGCACCTCCACCACGACGTCCTCGGCCCACAGTTCGTCGACGGCTTCCGGATCCTCGATCCAGGCCCGGCGCATCGACTCATACACCTCTCGTGCGGTCATCACGAACCCTCCAGTAAGATGAGCGAAGACTCAGGTTCGCGAAGATAATGAGTCTAGACTCATCTTGTCAACGAAGGGAACGCGATGCGCGCGGACGCCCAGCGCAACCGGGCACGCATCCTGGCCGCCGCCGACGAGGTCTTCGCCGCCAAGGGGGCCTCCGCGTCGACCGAGGAGGTCGCCGCGAAGGCGGGCGTGGCCATCGGCACCGTCTTCCGGCACTTTCCGACCAAGAACGACCTGCTGACCGCGTTGATGAAGGAACTCGTGATCGAGCTGGCCGCCGAGGTCGAATCCCTGGTGCGCCAAGGAGATCCGGCGTCGTCGCTGTTCACGTTCTTCGCCCACCTGGTCGAGCGCGCGGCCTCGCGCAAGACCGTGGTGGAGTTGCTCGGCATCGACATCCAGGTCTCCGACCAGCTCCAACTGCTCCGCGAAGCGGTCGGCATCCTGCTCGACCAGGCTCAGGCGGCGGGAGTGGTCCGGTCGAACGTCCGCCTCGACGAGGTGATGGCGCTGCTCGCGGCCACCAGCCAGGGCGCGCTGCACTCGGGCTGGGACAAGGACCTCCGCGAGCGCACCCTGGAGATCATCTTCACCGGTTTGCGCTCAGCGCAACTCTGACCCCTTGGTCTCCGGCAGCGTGAGGATGACCAGGAACGCGACCAGCGCACCCGCGGCCACGTAGTAGAAGTACACGTCCGACAGACCGCGACCCGCCAGCCACGCGATCACCAGCGGCGCGGTGCCGCCGAACAGCGCCACCGTGAGGTTGTACCAAGCACCGATGCCCAGCCCGCGCAGCTCTGTCGGGAACAGCTCGCTCATCGCCGCGGGCGCGATCGACGTCATCATCGTGTACAGCCCCAGCCCCACGCAGAACACGACCAGTGGTCCGAGCAGCCCCGGCCGGAGCAGCGACGACAGCGGCACGACCAGCACCGCCGTGGCCGCCGACCAGATCAGCAGCTGCGGCTTGCGCCCGAACCGGTCCGACAGCGCCCCCATCGGGTACTGCAACGCGATGAACAGCAGGGTCGCGATCGACAGCGCCAAGAACACGTCGACGGCGTCGACCCCGCGGTTCTTCACCGCGAACGGCGTCAACGCGCTGAAGAACGTGTAGTAGCAGAGGGTCGACAGCATCGTGAAGCCCACGAGCCGTCCCACCGCCTTCGGGTGCTCGCGCAGCGTCGTCAGCAACGGCCGCTTCAGCCGTTCCGCCTTCACCTTGTTCTGCTCGAACTGCTCCGTCTCCGCCAGGGATCGCCGCAACCACAACCCCAACAACCCCAGCGCGCCACCGACGAGGAACGGGATCCGCCACCCGAACGACCCGAGTTGCGTCTTGTCCATCGTCCGCGCGAGCGTGAACCCGATCAGCGACGCGATCAGCACCGCCGTTCCCGTGGAGATGTAGAAGAACGACGAGTACCGCCCACGACGTTCAGCGGGCGCGATCTCCGCCAGGTAGGCGGACGCGTTCGACACCTCACCGCCCAGCGACAACCCCTGCGCGATCCGGGCGAGCAGCAGCAGGATCGGCGCCAGCCACCCCACCTGGTCGTAGGTGGGCAGCAGCGCGATGGCCGTCGACCCGCCAGCCATCAGCACGATGGTCAGGATCATCGCGGGTTTCCGCCCGCGCAGGTCGGCGAACCGACCCAGCAGGTACCCGCCGAGCGGCCGGAAGAAGAACGCCAGCGCGTACGTCGCCAACGTGTTGAGCAGCGCCAGTTCCGCGTTGCCGGACGGGAAGATCGCCGTCGCGAAGTAGATGCTGAACGTCGCGTAGATGGTCCAGTCGTACCACTCGATCGCGTTGCCGATGCTGGCCGCGATGAGCTTCCGCACGGGAAGCCGATGCCTCTGCCGTTCCACCTCCACCATCTTCGGACCATCCCACAAGCCTCCGCACGTGGCCAGGATCCGCCACGCGGGGCTTCGGTCAGGGCGGGCATCGACCCACTCCGACCATCCAGTTCCGAGCCACTCCTCGACGTCCCCACCCACTGTGCTCCGCCGAGCCACAGGACCGTGCTCAGCTCACCAGAAAGTCTCCACCTCCAGCAGTCAGCTCCTCGCGGTGCTCCGCGACCCAGTTGTAGGCCGCCCGGACTTCCTCCACGACCCCCGCCGCGCGCAGCCGTTCACCCGAGGGTCCAGGATCGGCGAGGATTCCGCGCCAACACCGGTCCTGCCACCACAGGACCGTGTCGACCAGTTCACCGTGGTCCACCCAGCCGTACGCGTCGCTGATCACCCGGATGCCGCGCGCCGCCTCAGCGACCTCGGCTCCAGGCCCCAGCGCCAGGTACTGCCAGCAGACGTGCGCCACGTCGTGCACCCGTCGACCGGGCCCGGCCCCGTCCCAGTCGATGAAGGCGACCGGCCGCAACCCCTCGCCCAGGTCCCGGTACACGGTGTTCTTGGGCGAAAGGTCGTTGTGGCACACCACTTCCTGATCGCCCGCCAACCCGGTGGTGAGGTCGTGGAACTCCCGCACCAGCCGGGCGACCCGCGCCAGGCTCTCGTCCGACCCCACCGCGGCGGGCTGATCGGGTTCCCAGGCCACGTGCCCGTCCAGGAACTCCAGCACCTCCCGCCCGCGCGAGTCCACGCCGAGCAGCCGAGGAGCGCCCGGCCACCCGTCGAGGTGATCCAGCAGCCGGTGGACGAACGGGCCCGCCCGCGCTCGTCGCACGGTGTCGCCCACCCGTACGACCTCGTTCACCCACCCACCGGGCAACGGTTGTTCCACCTAGGCCGTCACCGCCAACGCGAACGGCAGCACCGCCGACGCCCCGGCCTTGCGCACGGCTCTCGCCGCGACCGTCATGGTCCAGCCGGTGTCGATCCGGTCGTCGATCAGCAGCACCGGACCCTCCACTGTGGAGAGATCAGGCGCCTGAACCCCGTTCCACAGTCCCGCCAACCGTTGAGCGCTGTTCGCCCGGTGCGTCGCCTCGCCCACCCACACCTGGCCCAGCAACGGCAACCGGCCGATCTCCGAGATGCGCGCACCGAAACTGCCCACCAGTTCCGGGCGGCTTCGCGACCCCACCGTCACGACTCCGACCGGCCGTTCCGCCCAGCCCCACGCGCTCAGCACCTTCACGCACGCCTGGAACACGTCGTCCGGGATCGCCTGGTCCTCGGCCGCGAACAACGTCCGCAACCGGTTGCCCCACCCGATGTCGGTCAGTCGCCCCAGAGCCCGCCCCGGCTCCGCCGACTCACCCACCGCGATCTTGCCCGAGAGCGACACGCCGATCGCCGCCATCCCGGTCGGCCACTGCTTGCGCGGAGCCACGTCCACCCCAGGTCGTAGCAACCGTTCCCGCGCCACCGTCGCCGCACCCGACGATACCTCAGTGGACGGACGTTCGCCTGTGCAGTTGTCGCACCGTCCACACGGGCTCGCGTGCGGATCGTCCAACTGCCGCAACAAGAACTCCATGCGGCATCCCGTCGTGCTCAGGTAGTCGAGCACCGCCTGCTGCTCGACCGCCCGCGCCTCGCCGATGCGGTCGTACCGCTCGCCGTCGTACGTCCACGGCTGCCCGGTCGACTCCCACCCGCCGCGCACCCGCTTCACCGCGCCGTCGACGTCGAGCACCTTCAGCACGACCTCCAGCCGCGTGCGCGACAGTTCCACCATCGGCTCCAGCGCCGCCGTCGACACCACCCGCCCGGCGTCGGCCAACGCGTCGAGCACCTGCCGCACGATCCGCTCCGGCGGGAACGCCAGCGACGCGAAGTACGCCCAGATGTCCTTGTCCTCCGGGCCGGGCAGCAGCAGCACCTCGGCCCGTTCCACACCACGGCCCGCACGGCCGATCTGCTGGTAGTAGGCGATGGGGGAGGGCGGCGCGCCGAGGTGCACCACGAACCCCAGGTCCGGCTTGTCGAACCCCATGCCCAGTGCGGACGTCGCCACCAGCGCCTTCACCCGGTTCGCGAGCAGGTCCTCCTCCGCCCGCTGCCGTTCGGCCGGATCGGTCCGGCCCGAGTACGCCGCCACCTCGTACCCGCGTTCCCGCAGGAACGCCGCCACGTCGTCCGCCGCCGCCACGGTCAGCGTGTAGATGATCCCGGACCCCGGCAGCTCCGCCAGCCGCTCGCCGAGCCACCCCAGCCTCGCCTCGGCCGTCGGCAGCCGCACCGCCGACAGCCGCAGGCTCTCCCGGTCCAGCGGCCCGCGCAGCACCAGCGCGTCCGACCCCGAGCCGAGCCCCAACTGCTCCGCCACGTCCCGCACCACGCGGTTGTTCGCCGTCGCCGTCGTCGCCAGCACCGGCACCCCCGGCGGCAACTCCGTCAACAACGTCCGCAGCCGCCGGTAGTCCGGCCGGAAGTCGTGGCCCCAGTCGGAGATGCAGTGCGCCTCGTCCACCACCAGCAACCCGGCCGACGCCGTCAGCGACGGCAGCACCGTGTCCCGGAAGTCCGGGTTGTTCAACCGCTCCGGCGACACGAGCAGCACGTCGACGTCGCCCGCCGCGACCTCGTCCTGCACCCGCGTCCACTCGTCCGTGTTCGCCGAGTTGATCGTCGCCGCCCGCACACCGGCCCGCGCCGCCGCGTCCACCTGGTTGCGCATCAACGCAAGCAACGGCGACACGATCACCGTCGGACCCTCGCCCAGTTCCCGCAGCAGCGCCGTCGCGATGAAGTACACGGCCGACTTGCCCCACCCCGTGCGCTGCACGACCAGCGCTCTCCGCCGCTGCGCCACCAGCGCGTGGATGGCTGTCCACTGGTCGTCGCGCAGCACCGCGTCCGGACCGGCGAGGGCCCGGAGTCGCTCGTCGGCCATCTCCCGGAGGGCGAGTTCGTCCATGCGCCAACCATTGCACGAGACACCGACAGAAACTGATTTCAGGATCCGGGATACCCATAAGCTATCGAGGGACAAATGGACCTAAGCTGGACATCGTGACCGCTGAACTGCGCGAAGAGGTGCACGCCGCCGCCCGTCGAGCCCGTGTCGCCTCCGAGGAACTCGTACTCGCGACCCGCGAACGCAAGGACGCGGCGCTGCGCGAGATGGCCGCCGCCCTGCGCGAGCGGTCCGAGGAGATCCTCAAGGCCAACACCGCCGACCTCGAAGCCGGTCGTGCCGCGGGCCTCACCGAGAACATGCTCGACCGCCTCGCCCTCACCGAAGCCCGTGTGAACGGCGTGGCGGACGGCCTGCTGACGGTCGCGGGCCTGCCGGACCCGGTGGGCGAGGTGCTGCGCGGCGGCCTGCTCCCGAACGGCCTGGACATGCGCCAGGTGCGCGTCCCGCTCGGTGTCGTCGGCATGGTCTACGAAGCCCGCCCGAACGTGACCGTGGACGCCGCGGGCCTCGCGCTGAAGTCCGGCAACGCGGCGCTGCTGCGCGGGTCGTCGTCCGCGGAGAACTCGAACACCGCGCTCGTCGGCGTGCTGCGCGACGCGCTGGAGGCGGTCGGCCTGCCCGCGGACTGCGTGCAGCTGCTGCCGTGCCACGACCGGGCGTCGGTCAACTACCTCATCACCGCGCGCGGCCTCGTGGACCTGGTCATCCCCCGCGGCGGCGCAGGCCTCATCTCCACGGTCGTCGCCAACGCCACCGTGCCCACCATCGAGACCGGCGTCGGCAACTGCCACGTGTACGTGGACGCCTCGGCGGACCTCGACGACGCCGAGCGGATCGTGCTCAACTCCAAGACCCGCCGCACGAGCGTGTGCAACGCGGCCGAGTCGCTGCTGGTGCACGCGGACATCGCGGACGTGTTCGTGCCGCGCGTCGCCGAGGCCCTGCACGCCGCGGGCGTCACGGTGCACGCCGACCCCGTGTTCGCGGACCTGTCCGGCACCGAGGTCGTGCCCGCGACGAGCGACGACTGGGACGTCGAGTACCTGTCGATGGACATCGCGGCCAAGGTCGTCGGCACGATCGACGAGGCCATCGCGCACATCAACGAGCACGGCTCCGGCCACACCGAGGCCATCGTGACCTCCGACGTGAAGGCCGCGCGGCGCTTCACCACCCGCGTGGACGCGGCCGCGGTGATGGTGAACGCCTCGACCGGGTTCACCGACGGCGCCGAGTTCGGCATGGGCGCGGAGATCGGCATCTCCACCCAGAAGCTGCACGCCCGCGGGCCGATGGGCCTCGCCGAGCTGACCTCCACCAAATGGGTCGTCTGGGGCGAGGGGCACATCCGGCCGACGTCGTGACAGCGGAACCCGTTCGCCGCCGGGACTCGGCGGCGACCCGCGCCGCGCTGCTCGACGCCGCGACGACGTTGTTCGCCGAGCGCGGCTTCGACCGCACGACGGTGCGGGACATCGCCGCGGCGGCGGGCGTGAACCAGGCGCTGCTGTTCCGCTACTTCGGCAGCAAGGACGCGCTGTACGCGGCCGTCATGGCCAACCGGGGCCGGGAGCTGCTGGAGGCCGAGGATCCCGAGCGTCTGGTGAAGACGGTGCTGCGGCGGATGCTGGAGGAGGCGCCGAGGCCCGTGGACCACCTGCTGTTCACGGCGTTGCGCTCCGAGGGCATCGACAGCGCCGCCGCGGCCATCCGCAAGGAGCTGGGCGACGACTACATCCGTGCGTTGAGCACGTTGACCGACGCCGAGGACGGCGACCTGCGGGCCGAGCTGGTGCTCGCGTGGGTGATCGGCATCAGCATGGTGCGCGCCACCTCCGCCAAGGAGCCGCTGCGGAGCGCGAACTCCGAGGAGATCATCCGCCTGGTCCTGCGGGCCGCCGGGACGCTGCTGGAGCGTACGGAGCAGTAGTACTCACCGAGATGGCTCGTTGACGGTCCGTAGTGGTCTCTCTAGGGTCGAAGAATGTAAGCGGACGCTTACTTCCTTCGGGTTTGGAGCGCGCATGACCACGAGGTCCTATCCCTTCAGCGAGGCCGAGCAGCTTCGCATGGACCCGACCTACTTACAGCTCCAGGAGACGGAACCCGTCTCCTGGGTGCGGATGCCCTTCGGGGGCGAAGGCTGGCTCGCGACCGGGTACCAGGAGGTCAAGACCGTTCTCGGCGACCCGAGGTTCAGCCGTGCTGCCACGTCCGGCAAGGACGTGCCGCGCACCTCACCGAGGATCGAGAGCGACTCGAGCATCCTCTCGCTCGACCCGCCGGACCACGGTCGGCTGCGCAAGCTGGTCGCGAAGGCGTTCACCGCGCGCCGGATCGAGCTGCTGCGGGAGCGGGCGCAGGAGATCGTGGACGGCGCGCTCGACGCCGTGGAGGCCCAGGGGCCGCCCGCCGACCTGGTCTCGACGCTCAACATGCCGCTGCCGATCACGATCATCTGCGACATGCTCGGCGTGCCGGAGGACGAGCGGGTCGGGTTCCAGGGCTGGACCGACGTGCTGCTCGGCTACGGCGCGTTCACCGCCGAGGAGATCGGCGACGCGATGAACAGCCTGATGGGCTACATCGCGGCCATGGTCGCCGAACGGCGCCGCGTCCCGCACGACGACATGCTCGGCGTGCTGGTGGAGGCTCGCGACGGCGAGGACCGGCTCAGCGAGCAGGAGCTGGTCACGTTCGGCGTGACGCTGCTGGTCGCCGGGCACGAGACGACCGCGAACATGCTCGGCAACATCGTCTACACGCTGTTCGACCGGCCCGAGCTGCTCAAGTCGTTGCGCGAGGAGCCCGACCTCCTGCCCGCCGCCGTCGAGGAGCTGGTCCGCTTCATCCCGCTGGGATCGGTGGTGGCGGTGCCGCGGATGGCCTTGGAGGACGTGGAACTCGGCGGCGTCACGGTCCGCGCGGGGGAGTCGGTGCTGGTCAGCATGATGGCGGCCAACCGCGACCCGTCGGTGTTCGCCGACGCGGGCGAGGTCGACTTCCACCGGGAGAACAACCCGCACGTCGCGTTCGGCCACGGCGTCCACCACTGCCTCGGCGCGCCGCTCGCGCGGATGGAACTCCAGGTCGCGATCGGCACGCTGTTCCGCCGGTTCCCGACGCTGGAGCTCGCCGTGCCCGTCGCGGACGTGCCGTTCAAGCGCGGCAGGCTCATCCGCGGTCCGCTGGAACTTCCGGTCACCTGGTAGTCGTTCGTTGACCGAGCGTGAGTGTAAGCCTATCGTCGGCGGATGTAAGCAAATGCTTACATGGCGCTTTGGGAGGAGTGCGGGGGCATGACGACGAGTCAGGAACCCAGGAACTACCCGTTCGGCGAAGCACACCGGCTGGACCTGGACCCGGCCTACGAGGAGCTGCGCCGGACCGAGCCGGTCGCGCGGGTCCGGCTGCCCTACGGCGGCGACGCGTGGCTGGTCACGAAGTACGAGGACGTGAAGGCGGTGTTCGGCGACCTGCGCTTCAGCCGGGCCGCGGTGCTGGGGAAGGACGTGCCCAGGGCGGTCCCGAACATCCAGGAGCGATCGTCGATCCTGAGCATGGACCCGCCGGAGCACGGTCGGCTGCGCAAGCTGGTTGCCAAGGGCTTCACCATGCGGAGGACCGAACAGCTCCGCGAGCGGGCCCAGGAGATCGTGGACGGGCTGCTCGACGACATGGAGAAGAACGGCGCGCCCGCCGACCTCGTCGAGGCGCTCGACATGCCGCTGCCGATCACGATCATCTGCGAGATGCTCGGCGTGCCCTACGACGACCGGCGCGAGTTCCGCGACTGGTCGGACCGGGCGCTGGCGGTCACCGCGTTCACGCCGGAGGAGATCCAGGGCGGGTTCGAGAGCCTCCAGACCTACATCGCGGGCCTGGTGGCCGAACGCCGCAAGTCGCCGACCGACGACGTGCTCGGCACGCTCGTGACGGCCCGCGACGAGGGCGATCGGCTCTCCGAGGAGGAACTGGTCAACTTCGGCGTGACGCTGCTGGTCGCGGGCCACGAGACCACGGCAAACCAGCTCGGCAACTTCATGTACACGCTGCTGTCCAACCCCGAACGGCTCGCCGAGCTGCGGGCCGACCCGGACCTGGTGCCCGCGGCGGTGGAGGAGCTGCTGCGCATCACGCCCCTCGGCGGTTCCGCGGGTTTCCCCCGCATCGCCGTCGAGGACGTCGAGCTCAGCGGCGTGACGATCAAGGCGGGCGACGCGGTGTTCACCGGCCAGGCGGGCAACCGCGACCCCGAGGTCTTCCCCAACCCGAACGAGATCGACTTCCACCGGGAGGGCAACGCCCACATCGCGTTCGGCCACGGCGTGCACCACTGCGTCGGCGCCCCGCTGGCGCGGATGGAGCTCCAGGTCGCCATCGGCACGCTCCTGCGCAGGTTCCCCGCACTGGAACTCGCAGTCCCCGCGGACCAGGTGCCGTTCAAGAAGGGCAGGCTGGTGCGCGGCCCGAAGGAACTCCCGGTGAGGTGGTAGTCCCATGAGCAAGTGGCAGGTCCAGGTCGACCGCGAGGCGTGCATCGGCACGGGGATGTGCGCCGCCAGCGCGGCGGCGTACTTCACGCTGGAGAACGGCAAGTCGACGGCGGCCCAGGACTTCATCGAGCCCGACGAGCTGGTGGTCGACGCGGCCGAGTCCTGTCCGATGGAGGCGATCCTGGTCCGCGACGGTGACGGTGTGGTGATCGCTCCGGAGGTGTGATCCCGAAGCGGTGAAAAAAGTGAGTCCGTTCGGCGTCATGGCCACGGAGCGGGGTCGTCCCCTGGGCACGCGGCTCCGCTTCGGGGTGGGCCGCGTGGACCGGAGGCGGCCCACTCCCCCAAGGCCGCGGACGGGGAGTCCGACGTGGGCGGGGGGGGGGGGCCCGGCGCGGGCGCGCCCCCGCCCCCCCGCGCCGCCGCGTGCCGCTCCAGGAATAATCCGGGGCGACCGCAGGGGTGGTGTGGGGCGATGGAAGCCGGGCCGCAACCGGCCCACGCC
>NZ_JBHYHC010000107.1:0-32096 GCF_042738955.1 Umezawaea sp. NPDC059074 | reverse complement strand
CCTCTATCCATCTCGCTCTTGGTGTCGACATAACTCCCTGCCAGGTTAGTCCCCCGCGTATGCCACTTCATACGGAGGATGCGCCAGGTGAGGAGGGCTCAGTCACAGGATCGATCACGACCCCGCTCGTGTTGCAGGTACTTGAGCATTCCTTGATGTGACATCGCTGTCGACCTGGACCGACCCCACGCGAAACCTCCTCATCTGCCGGGACGCGGTTCCCATGCGTGAACACCTCCACCGTCGCCGGGGCACCGACGGCAGGGCTTGTGCTGAGGGCGTCATCCGCTCGTGATCCGGACGACCAGACCCCCCCGTTCGTGTGTACCCGATCGAGTGGAAACCCACTCGACGGGTGGGGGAAGAACGCCTGTCGACATCGACACCGTTCGGTGGAGTCGACTGGTGCGAATCGCCGCGAAAGGCCGGGGAGGTGGGGCTTGGGGGCGACTGGTTCGGGCGGGGCGCTGGGGGCGAGCGGGGAGGCGACACCGGCTCTGACCAGCGCGAAGCAGGTGTCCCCCGATGAGTGGGACCCCCCGACGCACACACTACGACGGGGGTACGACATTTCTTGGAACGGCTGGAAAAGCCGCTCGACAAATGAACCACCGGTGCCACGACCAACCACGAAAAGCCGACACCGCGACAGCCCGCCACACGCCACCACGGCGGACAGTGCCGGGCCTGGTGGTGAGGGGTTGTGCGGGCGCTTGGCCGGGCGGCGAGGGGTGTGGCGTCAGGCCGGACAGTGCCACCACGGGCAGAAGCGGCGCGGGCAACACCAAGGTGGGTGGTGAGCGAGCGTGTGGTGCCCGGCCGGGCGGCAAGGGGTGCGGTGCGAGGGCAGTCGGTGCCGCCACGGGCAGCAGTGCCAAGGCGGGTGGTGAGAGGGCGTGTGGTGCCCAGCCGGGGAGTAAGAGGTGTGGTGCCAGGCCGGGCAGTGCCACCGCGGGCGGCTGCGGCGCGGGTAGTGCCAGGCCCGGTGGCGAGGGTGCGTGTGGTGCCGGGCCGATCAGCGCCACGACGGGCAGCAGCGGCGCGGGCAGTGGCAGGGAGGGTGGTGAGTGAGCGTGGGGCGCTCGGCCGGGCGGCAAGGTGTGTGGTGCGGGGGCAGTCGGTGCCACCGCAGGCGGCGGCGCGGGTAGTGCCAGGCCTGGTGGTGAGGGTGCGTGTGGTGCCGGGCCGGGCAGTGCCACGGCGGGCAGCAGCGGCGCGGGCAGTGGCAGGGCGGGTGGTGAGTGAGCGTGGGGCGCTCGGCCGGGCGGTAAGGGGTGTAGTGCGGGGGCAGTCGGTGCCACTGCGGGTGGCTGCGGTGCGGGTAGCGCCAGGTCTGGTGGTGAGGGTGCGTGTGGTGCCCGGCCGTGCGGCGAGGGGTGTGGTGCCTCGCCGGTCGGTGTCACGGCGGGTGGCAGCGGCGCGGGCGGCGCTAAGGCGGGTGGTGAGGGGGCCTGGGGTGCCCGGCCGGGCGGCAATGGGTTTGGTGCCAGGCCTGTCGGTGTCAGGGCGGGCAGTTGCGGTGCTGGGGCGGGTGGTGCGGGGGCGGGCAGTGGGTCGGTGGTGGTGTGCCGATGCCGTGGCTGAGTGGTGGCGAAGTGATGCCACGGGTGGGTGGCTGTTGTGCGGGCTTTGGGGTGGCTGGTTGTCGGGGTGGGTGTGGGGTGTGGAGGTCCCTGCTGGGGGAAGGGGGTGCTCCACTGGGTGGTCTCCTGGGTTGGTCAGGCGGCTTGGTCGTCCGGTTGGCCGAAGCGCCACAAACTGGCATACGTGCCGTCTGCCTCCAGTAGTTCAGCGTGGGTGCCCTGTTCTGCGATTCGGCCTGCTGCCAGGACCACGATTCGGTCGGCTCTGGCCGCCGTCGCCAAGCGGTGGGCGACCACGAAAGTCGTGCGCTTGCCCGCTAGGTGGTCGCTGGCCGCCAGGACGGCTGCCTCGGTCGACGGGTCCAGGGCGGCGGTGGCCTCGTCCAGGAGGAGGAGGTCTGGGGATACGAGTTCGGCGCGGGCCAAGGCGACCAGCTGGCGTTGGCCGGAGGACAAGCCCTGGCCGCGTTCGCCCACCTGCTGGTGGAACGCGGAGGGCAGGGATGCCACCACCGGCAGTGCGCCGACGGCGCGGACGGCTGCCTCGACCTCGGCGTCCGTGGCCGTCGGTCTGCCGTAGCGGACGTTGTCGGCCACGTCTCCGCCGAACAGATGTGCCTCCTGCGGCACCACGCCCAAGCGCTGGCGGAACGACGGCAGGTCGTAGGAGCGGACGTCTACCCCGTCCACCAGCACCGTGCCGGAGGTGGCGTCGTAGAAGCGGGCGATCAGCTTCACCAGGGTCGACTTGCCCGCACCCGTCGCGCCGACCAACGCCACCGTCTCGCCCGCCGCCACGTGCAGGGACACGTGGTCCAGCGCCGGTTCGTCGGTGCCCTGGTAGTGGAACGTCACGTCCCGCAGCTCGACCTCGCCCCGCAGCGACACCACGGTCACCGGGTCGGCGGCCGGGGGCACGGTGCTCGGGGTCGCGAGCAGGTCGCCGATCCGGCTGAGGCCCACCCTGGCCTGCTGGTAGCCGTCGAACACGCCGGACAGCTGCATCACCGGCGCGAAGAACAGGCCCAGGTACAGCAGGAACGCGAGCAGCACGCCGGGCGTCAACGTGCCCGCCGCGACCCGGTACGCGCCGACCGCCAGCACGGCCGCCTGCGCCACCCCGGACAGCATCGACACGAACGGGAAGTACGTCGCGATGTACCGCTGCGCCCGCAGCCGGGACACGCGGTACGCGTCGCTGCGCTCGGCGAACGCCTTCGCCGACCGGCCCTCCCGCGTGTACGCCTGCGACACCCGCAGCCCGGACACGTTCTCCTGGAGGTCCGCGTTCACGACGCTGACCCGCTCGCGCGCCTCGGTGTACGCCTTCGACGACAGCCGCTGGAAGTAGAACGTCGCCACGGCCAGCACCGGCAGCACGGTCAACGCCACCAGCGCGAGCGCCCAGTCGGTCAACGCCAGCGCGACGGCGATGCCGCCCACGGTCAGCACGCTGATCACCGCCGTGGTCAGCCCCGTTTGCAGGAACGTGGACAGCGCGTCCACGTCCGTCGTCATCCGGGTCATGATCCGACCCGCCATCTCGCGCTCGTAGTAGTCCAGCCCCAGCCGCTGGAGGTGCGCGTAGCTGCGGATCCGCAGCACGTACAGCAGCCGCTCGCCGACCCGCGAGGTCAACACGGTGTTCCACGCCGTGCTGATCCAGTTGAGCCCGACCAGCACGAGCCCGAGGGCCGACACGGTCCACAGCGCCGTGGTCGACGCCTCGACGACACCGTGGTCGATGCCGTACCTGACCAGCGTCGGCAGACCGATGGCCAACCCCGCGTCGACCAGGATCAGCAGCCCCACCGCCGCCATCGCCCACCGCGCGGGCCGCAGCAGGCTCCGCAGCCGGAAGCCCGGATCCGGCGCCGCCGGGTCCTCACCCGCCAGCTTCGGCCGCTCCACGGCGGGTGGCAGCGCCTTCACCTGCGCCAGCAGTTCCGGGGTCGCGGGCAGACCACCGGCCAACGCCGCCGTCGACGCGCCCCGGCCTGCCTGGGCGGTCGGCTTGACCGTCCGGTTCTCCGACGCCAGCAGCGACAGGTCCGTCGGGTCGATCACCGGCCACAACGACGGCGTCGTGCCGTCCGGCCCCTGTTCCAGCAACGCGTCGGCCCGCGGGGCCGCCTGCTCGATCGCGTCCGTCGGCCCGGCCAGCAGTTCGCGGAACAACGCGCACCGCTCGTCCAGTTCGGCCCGCGTCCCCACGTCGACGACCCGCCCCCGGTCCAGCACGGCGATCCGGTCCGCCAGCGCCAGCGACGACCGGCGGTGCGCGATCAGCAACGTCGTCCGCTGCGCGGTCACGGCCGCGAGCGTCCGGTGGATCGCGGACTCCGTCGCCGTGTCCACGGCCGACGTCGCGTCGTCCATCACGAGCACCCGCGGGTCGGTCAGCAGCGCCCGCGCCAGCGCCACCCGCTGCCGTTGCCCACCGGACAGCGTCAGCCCGCGCTCGCCGACCACGGTGTCGTACCCGGACGGCAGCGCCAGCACGAACTCGTGCGCCTCCGCGGCCCGCGCCGCCGCGACCACCTGCTCGTCCGTCGCGTCCGGCCGCCCGTACGCGATGTTCGCCCGCAGGGTGTCGGAGAACAGGAACGCCTCCTCGAAGACCACTCCGACCGCCCCGCGCAGCGACGACAGCCGCAGGTCGCGCACGTCCACCCCGCCGACCTCGATCGACCCCTCGTGCACGTCGTAGAACCGCGGCAGCAGCAACGACACCGTCGACTTGCCGGACCCCGCCGTGCCGACCAGCGCCACCGTCTCGCCCGGCCGCACCTCCAGCGTCACGTCCGACAGCACCGGCTCGCTGCGCGTGTACCCGAACGTCACGCCGGTCAGCGAGATCCCGACCGGCCCGTCCGGCACGGCCACCGCGTCCGGCTTGTCGACCACGTCCGGCTGCGAGTCGATCAGCTCGTACACCCGCTCCACGCCCGCGCGCGCCAGCTGGGCGTTCACCACCAGCCCGGAGATCAGCCGCGTCGGCCCCACCAGGTTCGCCACGTACGTCGCGAACGCGAGGAACGTGCCGAGGCTGACCTGACCGTTCATCGCCATCCACCCGCCGAGCGCGAGCACCGCCACCTGCCCCACGGCGGGCAGCGCCGTGAGCGTCGCCGCCGGTCGCGCGGTCAGCCGGGCCGCCCGCATGCGTTCGGCGAACAGCGACCGCGCCTGCCCCTCCAGCCGCGCGACCTCCCGCGCCTCCTGCCCGAAGCCCTTCACCACGCGCACGCCGGTCACGGTCTCCTCGACGTGCTGCGCCAGGTCGGCCGCCCGCTGCTGCGCCGACCACGTGGCCGGGAACAGCACCAGCCTGCTGCGCGCCGCGATCCACCCGACCGCGGGCACGATGATCAACGCGATGATCGTGAGCAGCGGCGACAGCCACAGCATCGCCACCAGCGCGGCCGCCGCGAACACGATCGTGCCCACGGTCAGCGGCACCATCGACAGCAGGCTCTGCACGAGCTGGAGGTCGGTGATCGACCGCGACACCACCTGCCCGGTCCGCAGCACGTCCTGCTTCGCCCCGTCGAGGCGCTGCACCGCGCCGAACACGCCCTGCCGAAGGTCGTGCTGCACGTCCAGCGCCAACCGCCCGCCCAGGTACCGCCGCAGGAACGCCGTGCCGAACGTCAGCAGCTCCATCCCGATCAGCACCGCCACCAGCAGCGCCAGCCGCTCGGTCCGCCCGATCACCGCGTCGTCCACGGCCAGCTTCACCAGCAGCGGCCCGGCGGCCTGCAACCCGACGCCCAGCACGGAGGCGACCAGGGACAGCAGCACCAACGACCGGTGCCGCCAGCAGGCCCGAGCCAGCTTGCGGATCCAGCCCGATGTGTCGGGGACGGAGGTAGTCACCACTTCACAGTAGGACCGCCCACCGACAAAACCGGGCCCGTGACGGCTTCGTCACGGGCCCGGAAGGGACAAAAAGTGTAACTCGATCAGGTGATGTCCTTCTTCTGCGTGGCCGCCCAGCCGCCCAGGAAGAAGATCGCCGTCCACACCAGGAAGATCAGGCCGCTCAGCCACCAGTCGAACGCGCCGAGCGCGCCCGCGATGCCGCGGATGACCTGGGCCAGTTCGTCCGGTACCACGCCCGCCGTGGACAGGAACAGGCTGGCCGCGACGGAGCCCGTGAGGCCGTTGACGGAGCCGTTCGGCAGGAACCCGATGATCGACGGCACGCCCTGCGCCGCCAGCACGAGCTGGATGCCGTTCTCCAGGATGAGCATGTACAGGATCAGCACGATGGTCGTCGCGATCGGGCTGGTCATGAGGGCGCCGATGCCGACGCCGAACATGGTCATCAGGATCGACGACAGGATGCCGACGCCCGCCATCGCGACCCACCCGGTGGCGTCCGGCAGCGCCGACGAGTCCGAGGTGAACACGATGCCGATGCTGACCGACGCGACGATGGCGACGCCGAAGATCGCGCCCCACGCCAGGTAGACGAGCAGCTTCGCGGTCAGCGCGGAGACCCGGTTCGGCGCGGTGAGGAACGTGGTGGTGATCGTCCGGCGGCTGATCTCGCTGGAGATCGCCAGGCCGCCGAAGATCATCGGGAACACCGTGGCGACGTTGATGCTGCGGGCCATCCCGAACAGCGAGACCTGCCACTGCGACGAGTCGATGCCCAGCACCTCGGCGAGGTCGCGGGTGTCGGAGCCGTTCAGCACGTCCATGAGGCTCTTGCCGATGGCCCCGGTGCCGAGCGCCCAGCCGAGCGCGATCAGCACCGTGGGGATCATGATCCCCCACCACAGGCCGGTCGACGTGGTCTTGCGGAACTCGGCCTTGACCAGGTTCGTCAACATCAGTTGCCGCCTCCGTACCCGCCCTGACCCGGCTGCTGGTAGCCCGGCGGGGGTTGCTGCTGTTGCTGGTACTGCTGGTAGTCCTGCGGGGGGAGCTGCGCGGGCGGGTACTGGCCCGGCGCGTACTGCTGGGGCGGGTAGCCCTGCTGCGGGAACGGCCCGGACTGCGGGAACTGGCCGGTCTGCGGCGGCGCGTAGTAGCCGCTCTGCTGCGGTCCGGGCTGCTGCCCGGCGAACGGGTTCGGGCCCGCCGCCGTGTACTGGCCGTTGGTGAGCTGGAAGAACAGCTGCTCCAGGTCGACCCGCTCCTCCTGGATGCCGTACACCGACACCCCGGCCTTCAGCGCGGCGTCCGCGACCTGCTTGGCGTCCATGCCGCTGATCGCGAGCCTGCCGTCCGGCACCTGCTCGATCCCGGTCACGCCCTCCGCCTGCAACGCGGCCACGAGCGCGCTCGCGTCCGACGGCTGCACCAGCACCCGGCTGCGCTGCGACCCGCGGAGCTGGTCGAGGCTGCCGTAGTACATGGTCTGGCCGCGGCTGACGATCACCACCTGGTCGACCGTCTGCTCGACCTCGGCCAGCAGGTGGCTGGAGATCAGCACCGTGCGGCCCTGGCGGGCGTAGGCCTGGAGGAACGTCCGGAGCCACGCGATGCCCTCGGGGTCCAGGCCGTTCGACGGCTCGTCGAGGACCAGCACCTGCGGGTCGCCCAGCAGCGCCGTCGCCAGCGCGAGCCGCTGCTTCATGCCCAGCGAGAAGCCGCCCGCCTTGCGGTCGCCCGCCGCGCCGAGGCCGACGAGGTCCAGCACGTGGTCCGCGGCCTGGTCGGGCACGCCGATGGCGGCCGCGTACACCCGCAGGTGGTTGCGGGCGGTGCGCTTGGGGTGGAACCCCTGCGCCTCCAGCACCGCGCCGACCACCCGCGCGGGGTTGCCGAGCTGGTGGAACGGCCGCCCGTTGATGAAGCTCGTGCCCGCGGTGGGCGTGACGAGGCCGAGCAGCATCCGCAGCGTCGTCGTCTTGCCCGCACCGTTCGGGCCGAGGAACCCGGTGACCGACCCCGGTTCGACCGTGAAGCTCAGGTTCTGCACCGCGGTGACCGGACCGAACTGCTTGGTCAGGCCTTGCACCACGATGCGCCCACTGCCGTCGTGCACGCGTTCCCTCCCGATGTGCGGGTGTCGTGGCCCCGCTCGGGGGTCATCCTGCCCTAGAGGGAACGCCGGGTCCGGGCGATCCGGTCAATCCGGCAGCGCGTGGCGCGGCCTGCTCACGACGGGGGCGCGGTGCACACCGGCTTCGACGGCGGCGGGCACGACCGGGAGTTCGGTGGTGCGCTCCGCGGAGGTCTCCGGCGGGATCTCGTCGAGGTCGAGGTCGTCGTACTCGGTCGTCGGGAACGCGGGCTCGGCCGCGACCGGGTCCAGCCCCGTTCGAGTGAACGGATTGCGCAACGGCTTGCGGCGGTCGCGGTGCGCTACCCCCTCGCCGATCAGGTGCTGGTGCGCCATCGTCCAGATCTGGCACGGCCACCGCCTGCGGCGCAGCCAGCCGGGACACGCGCGGCACCGGCTGTCCTCGTCCGGCTGGTGCACGGTCAGCAGCAGTCGCCAGCCGTCCGCGAGGCGGTGGATCTCCGACCGCGCGAGCGGCACGAGCGACTCCGCCTCGCCCTGCTCAGCGACCTTGTCGAGCAGCGCGAGCCGTTGCAGGACGGCCTTGCGCAGTGCCTCTTCCACCGCGCGTCACCCCTGTTCGGGCGCGGCGGAGGTCGCCGCGGCCTGGTCGAGGAGCTGGTGCAGCCGCCGGGTCTGGGTGGCGGACATCACAGCGGATTCTCCGGGGGGCGCGACCAGCAGAACTCGGTCGTCCTCGACGAGAACGGTCATCGAGCGGTCCCTGCCGAAGGGGTCGTGGCAGTCGATCCAGCCCTGTGGTTCAGCCATGTGCGCTCCTAACGGAGTGTGCTCGGGCTTCCGGGGTTAACGGGGTGAGAGCGGTCGAACCCGCTGCGTAGCGATGCTGGCCCCTGCTACGTCCATCGGTCGTGGGGACCCCGGGGAGTACTGGTGTTCGGGTAATTCACTCGTTTGTTTGAGGGTCGAACACGGGCAGTGGTCCACGACCCCGAAGTCTCAGGTCTCGAATCGGTGGGCCAACTGGGCACGGCGGCCGGTTGTTGTCTAAGCTTGTGCGTGGCGGCCCGCTCCCAGTGACCCCCAGGCTGGTTGAGCGGGTCGCTTTTTCACGCCCGGAATCGCCACGGGCCGCGATCACCTGCTCAAACGCAAACCGGGCAGCTACCGAAGTAGCTGCCCGGTTTGTCACGCAGTCGCCTAGACGACCTGGTCGAGGGGGGTGTGCGGGAGGTCGAGGGCTTCCGCCACCGGCAGGTTCACGAGGTTGCCCGCGTGCACGTTGAGGCCGAGCGCGAGGGACTTGTCGGCGCGCAGGGCGGGCTGCCAGCCCTTGTCGGCCAGCGCGACCGCGTAGGGCAGCGTCACGTTGGTGAGCGCGTAGGTCGACGTGCGCGGCACGGCGCCGGGCATGTTCGCGACGCAGTAGAAGACCGACTCGTGGATCTGGAACGTCGGGTCCGCGTGGGTCGTGGGCCTGGAGTCGGCGAAGCAGCCGCCCTGGTCGATGGCGATGTCGACCAGCACCGAGCCGGGCTTCATCCGCGAGACCAGCTCGTTGCTGACCAGCTTGGGGGCCTTGGCGCCGGGCACGAGGACCGCGCCGATCACCATGTCGGCCTCCAGCACGGCCTGCTCGACCGCGTAGCTGTTCGACGCCACCGTGCGGAGCTTGCCGCCGAACTGGGCGTCGATCTGCCGCAGCCGGTCCACGTTCGTGTCGAGGATCTCCACGTCCGCGCCCATGCCGACGGCGATGGTCGCGGCGTTCACGCCCGCCACGCCGCCGCCGATGACGACAACGCGCGCGGGGGCCACGCCGGGCACGCCGCCGGGCAGCACGCCCCGGCCGCCGGACGGCTTCATCAGCGCGAACGCGCCGACCTGCGGGGCCAGGCGGCCCGCGACCTCGGACATCGGGGCCAGCAGCGGCAGGGCGCCGTTCGCGGTCTGCACCGTCTCGTACGCGATGGCCGTGGTGCCGGACGCGATGAGGGCCTCGGTCAGCGGCAGGTCGGCGGCCAGGTGCAGGTAGGTGAACAGCACCTGCCCGGCGCGCAGGCGGTGGTACTCCGCCGCGATGGGCTCCTTGACCTTGAGCACCAGCTCGCCCTGGTCCCACACCTCGTCGGCCGTGGCCAGCACCTTCGCGCCCGCCGCCTCGTACTCGGCGTCGGTGATCGCGGAACCGAGGCCCGCGCCGGCCTCGACGAACACGTCGTGGCCGCGGCGGGTCAGCTCGTGCGCACCGGCCGGGGTCAACGCGACGCGGTACTCGTGGTTCTTGATCTCGCGGGGGACGGCGATCCGCACGGTGACTCCTTCGACTACGAGGGGCGGGAGCTGGGCTGTTGCCTCAAAGGTCCGGCATACCCCGTTCGCTGTCATCGTGCTCGCCGCACTACCCGATAGGGGTCGCTTTGGCCTGCCGGCACAACGCCGCCGGGTGAGGCCCGTCGTACGCGCGTTGACACCCGTTCGGTGGGCACATAGCTTTCAGCTCGATCGCCAACTGAAGAACGGCCGAGGCGCCCTCGCGGCGCCGCAACCCGAGCGGGAGAGACCCCGGCAGCTGCCGGGGCGCCGAAGGAGCAAGTACCCCGCACACTCTCAGGCAACGAGAACCGCTCGGGCGAGGCGACTCTGGAAAGCGTGCCCAGGCGCGCACCCACGGTGCAAGCCGCGTTCGCGCGGTGAAGCTCTCAGGTCCCATGACAGAGGGGGAGTCGGACCGACACCGAGGTCGGCGTGCTTGGCGCGCGCTGATCCCCCAGACCCGTGGAGTGCCGCTGTGGAGTACCCCGATCACCTGCTCTACACCCCGGAACACGAGTGGGTCGACTGGAAGCCGGGCACGCAGGAGCCGGTCACGGTCGGCATCACCTCCTACGCCGCCGAGTCCCTCGGAGACCTGGTCTTCGTGCAGCTCCCCGAGGTGGGCACGACCGTCACCTCCGGCGACGTCTGCGGCGAGCTGGAGTCGACGAAGTCGGTCAGCGACCTGTACGCGCCGGTCAGCGGCGAGGTCGTGGAGGTCAACCAGGGCGTCGTCGACGACCCGGCCCTGGTCAACACCGACCCGTACGCGGCGGGGTGGCTGTTCAAGGTGCGCGTCGAGAACGCCGAGGGCCTCCTCACCGCCGCGAAGTACGCGGAACTGACGGGCAGCTAATGGCGATCAGCGTCTTCGACCTGTTCTCCATCGGCATCGGGCCGTCCAGCTCGCACACGGTGGGCCCGATGCGCGCCGCGTCGATGTTCGTCGACCGGCTGCGCTCGCGCGGCCTGCTGGACGGCGTGACGCGGGTGAACGCCGAGCTGTTCGGCTCGCTCGGCGCGACCGGCCACGGCCACGGCAGCCCCAAGGCCGTGCTGCTCGGGCTCGAGGGCTGCAAGCCGGAGGAGGTCGACCCGGCGGCCGCCGACGAGCGGTTCGAGGAGATCAAGCGGACCGGGCGGCTGCGGCTGGGCGGCGGGCACGAGATCGCGTTCGTGCACGACAAGCACCTCGTCATGCACCGCCGCAAGTCGCTTCCCGTGCACCCCAACGGGATGCGCTTCGAGGCGTTCGCCGACGGCGGCGAGTCGCTGGACCACGCCGTGTACTACTCGGTCGGCGGCGGGTTCGTGGTGGACGAGCACGCCAGCGGCGCGGACAAGATCAAGGCCGACGACACCCCGTTGGCGCACCCGTTCCTCACCGGCGACCAGCTGTTGGCCCGCACCAGGGAGACCGGGCTGTCGATCAGCTCGGTGATGCTGGAGAACGAGCAGTCGTGGCGCGGCGAGGCCGAGATCCGCGAAGGGCTCCTGCGGATCTGGCACGTGATGCAGGAGTGCGTCGAGCGCGGCTGCACCGAGCACGGCGTCCTGCCCGGCGGGCTGAAGGTGCGCCGCAGGGCCGCCGAGATGCGCAAGACGTTGGCGGGCGAGCACTTCGCCACCGACCCGCTGCGCGTCATGGACTGGGTGACCCTGTTCGCGCTGGCCGTCAACGAGGAGAACGCCGCGGGTGGCCGGGTCGTCACGGCCCCGACCAACGGCGCGGCGGGCATCGTGCCCGCGGTCCTGCACTACTACACGCGGTTCGTGCCGGGCGCGTCCGACGACGGCGTGGTCCGCTTCCTGCTCACCGCGGGCGCGGTCGGCGTGCTGTTCAAGGAGAACGCGTCCATCTCCGGCGCCGAGGTCGGCTGCCAGGGCGAGGTCGGCTCGGCCTGCTCGATGGCCGCCGGCGGTCTCGCCGAGGTGCTCGGCGGCACGCCCGAACAGGTGGAGAACGCCGCCGAGATCGCCATGGAGCACAACCTGGGCCTCACCTGCGACCCGATCGGCGGGCTCGTCCAGATCCCGTGCATCGAGCGCAACGCGCTGGCCGCCATCAAGGCGATCACCGCGGCCCGCATGGCGCTGCGCGGCGACGGCTCGCACTTCGTGTCGCTGGACAAGGTCATCAAGACCATGAGCGACACCGGCGCGGACATGTCCGTGAAGTACAAGGAGACCGCGCGCGGCGGCCTGGCCGTGAACGTCATCGAGTGCTGACCGCCCCGCGCGTGGAGCCCCGCTCCACGCGCGGGTGCGGCGTCAGCGGAGGTGCCACCACGGTGGCGTCGGCCCACAGCTCGCCCTCGCCCGCTTCCGGAACGGGGACCTGGCACGGGTCGGTGAGGGTCCACCACTCCTGCGTGACGGGGTCCGCGGCGATGAGGGCCATGTCCGCCTCGTAGTCGTCGCCGACGTACTCGTAGTACGAGATGAGCCGGTCGCCCAGGATGAAGATCGAGTAGTTCGTGATGCCGCTGGCGGTGAGGCGGGCTTCGACGTCGGGCCACACGACCTCGTGCAGGCGGAGGTACTCCTCGCGCTTCTCGGGCAGCACTCCGACGACTCGGATGTGCCGTTGTGGTGCGGAAGCCGACATCGCTGCTCCTTCGTCCGTGGACCGTCGCCGCGAGCGTACAGACGTCCGATGTGTCGGCGCTCTCCGTGCCGCCGCGTAGGGTCGGGCCCGAGTCGGGGACCACTACGCGGGGAGTCTTGGATGAAGCTGCTGGTCACGGGCGGCGCCGGGTACATCGGCAGCGCGACGGTCGCGGCGCTGGTGGCCGCCGGGCACGAGGTCGAGGTGCTGGACGACCTGTCGACGGGCTTCGTGGACAACGTGCCGGAGGGCGCGGTGCTGCACGAGCTGCCGCTCAGCGCGGCCTCGCAGGTGGTCGACTCGTCGTTCGACGCGGTGCTGCACTTCGCGGCCAAGATCTCCGTCGGCGAGTCGGTGCGCAAGCCCGAGCTGTACTTCGACGTGAACGTGCGCGGCACGATGACGCTGCTGGACTCGATGCGCGCCAACGACGTCAAGCGGCTGATCTTCTCCTCGACCGGGTCGATGTACGCGGCGAACGGCCTGGAGCCGCTGGCCGAGGACGCCGTGGTCGACCCGCAGAACCCCTACGCCGCGAGCAAGTCCATTGTGGACATGATGCTGCCGTGGGAGTGCCAGGCGTCCGGGCTCGGCGCGGTGTCGCTGCGGTACTTCAACGCGGCGGGCGCGAGCGGGCACCTCGGCGAGCGGCACACGCCGGAGACGCACCTGATCCCGATGGTGCTGGACGTGGCCGCGGGCAAGCGGGACGAGTTCCTGCTGTTCGGTGACGACTACCCGACGCCGGACGGCACGCCGGTGCGCGACTACATCCACATCGAGGACCTGGCGTCGGCGCACGTCCTCGCGCTGGAGGCGGCCGAGCCGGGCAAGCACAAGGTCTACAACCTGGGCAACGGCCGGGGTTTCTCGAACCTGGAGGTCGTCGAGGCGGTGCGCGAGGTGACCGGGCACCCGGTGCCGACCCGCACCGCGCCCCGCCGCGAGGGCGACGCGGTCACGAGCGTGGCGTCCGCCGAGAAGGCGCGCACCGAACTCGGGTGGCGGCAGGCGAAGCCGGACCTGAAGGACATCATCGCGGACGCCTGGGAGTTCCACCGCTCGCGTCCGTGACGGGGAGCCCCGCGACCGGGGCTCCCCACCGCGTCACGCGGGGAGGACGGCCTCGATGGCCTTCACGACCCGCTCGTCGTCGGGCTGGACCGGCGTGCGGAACCGCGCCACGACCTCGCCGTCGGGGTTGATCAGGAACTTCTCGAAGTTCCAGCCGACGTCACCGGCGTTGCCGTCGGCGTCGGCGGCCTTGGTCAGCTCGGCGTAGACCGGGTGCCGGTGCTCGCCGTTCACCTCGACCTTCTCGAACAGCGGGAACGTCACGCCGTAGGTGGTGGAGCAGAACGTCGCGATCTCCTCCGACGTGCCCGGCTCCTGGCCCATGAACTGGTTGCACGGGAAGCCGACCACGGAGAAGCCCTGGTCGCCGTACTGCTTCTGGAGCTGCTCCAGCGCCGTGTACTGCGGGGTCGAGCCGCACTTGGACGCCACGTTCACCACGAGGACGGCCTTGCCGCGCAGCGGTTCCAACGTGGTCGGCTCGCCGGAGATCGTGGTGACCGGAATGTCGTAGATGCTCAAGTCGTCGCCTTTCGAGTGGACCCGTCTACCGTCCACCCTACGTCTCGGCGGCCCCCTCACGCCCCGCGCGGCCGGAAGATCGTCACGACCACGCGCAGCCCCAGCAGCACGCTGATGACCAGCAGGTTGTAGCCGAACAGGTGGTGCAGGTCGACGCCCGGCACGACCTGCGGGCCGCCGGTCGTGCCGATCAGCAGCACGGCCATGATCCCGGCCGTCGCGCCCAGTCCGGTGAGCATCACCTGGTGCAGCAGGCCCGTGACGAACCGCCGGTCGCGGTCGTCGGCGAACAGCCGGACGTTCATCCCCAGCCGCCCCTGCTCCAGCGCGCTGGTGATGCGGTCCGCCCGCCGGGGCAGGCGGCGCAGCATCGGCAGCAGCGAGTGCAGCTCCTCCACCACCGCGCCGCGCAACGACTCCGGCGTCAGGCGTTCGCCGATCCGGGCGGTGGCGAAGGCCCGCGACTCGACCACGATGTTGAAGCCGGGAGCGAGGGCACCGAGCGTGCCCTCCAGCGTCGCGAGGGCGCGGAACACCGCGGCGATCTCCGGCGGGATGCTCAGCCCGTACCGGTAGACGAGCCGGAACAGGTCGCCGAACATCTCCACGTCCGGCCGCGTGCCCGCGCTCAGGTGGCGGGCCGTGAACTGGCCCAGCGCTCGCTCCAGGCGTTGGGCGTCGATCTCGTCCGGCCTGCTCACGAGGTCCAGCAGCGCGTCGCACAGCCCCGCGGGGTCGCCGCGGTCGAAGGACAGCAGCAGCCGTTGCAGCGCGGCCCGCAGCTGCGCGTCGATCCGGCCGACCGACCCGAAGTCCAGCAGCCCCAAGCGGCCGTCGGTCAGCAGCATGACGTTGCCCGGATGCGGGTCGGCGTGGAACACCCCGTCCAGCATCACCTGCCGCAGCAGGGACGTCAGCAGCGTGCGCGCCAGTTCGCCGCGGTCCGCGCCCCGCTCGTCCAGCAGCGGCCCGGCCGACCGCAGGGGCACGCCGGACAGCCGGTCCATCACCAGGACCCTGGCCGTGCACAGCTCCTCGTGCACGGTCGGCAGCCCGATGTCGTGGCCGTCGGACGCGGCGGCGACCGCGGCCAGGTTCCGCGCCTCGACCCGGAAGTCCAGTTCCTCCCGCAGCGCGGCGGCGAAGCCGGTCGCCAGGTCGAGCACGCCCATCGCCCGGCCCCACCGCGTGCGCTCCTGCAACGTCCTCGCCAGCCGCGCCACGATGTCCAGGTCGCCCTCGGCGACCTTCCGCACGCCCGGCCGCTGCACCTTCACCACGACCTCGCCGCCGGACTTCAGCCGGGCCAGGTGCACCTGCGCGATCGACGCGGCCGCCAGCGGCGTCTCGTCGAACTCGGCGAACACCTCCTCGGGCGCCTGCCCCAGTTCCTCGACCAGCACCGCCCGCACCTGCTCCCACGGAGCGGCGGGAACGTTGTCCTGCAACGTGGTCAGCTCGTCGATGAACTCCGGCGGCAGCAGGTCCGGCCGGGTCGACAACACCTGGCCGAGCTTCACGAACGTCACGCCGCCGTCCTCCAGCGCGAGCCGCACCGACCTCGCCAGCCCGGTGTCCGTGCGCTCCCGCCCGCGCAGGGACGGCCCGAGCCCGTGCCGCACGGCGATGGCGGTGATCCGCGAGTACCGGCGGGTGCGGGCGATCCGGCCCCGCACGGCCCGGAACCAGTCCACCGGCGGCGGGATCGAGCCGGTCGGCACGATCACCTCGGCCAGCGCCAGCATCCCGATCAGGAACAGCAGCGTCACGCCGAACAGGACGGTCGCGTACGCCGTGTTCGCGCCCTCGATGCTCGCCAGCGGCGCGAACAGGCTGCCGGTGAACGTCAGCGACAGCAGGGAGGCGACCGCCGTGCGGAGCAGCCCCACGCGCAGCCCGAGGATGCGCCGCGCGGCCAGCGCCATCCCCAGCACCAGCAACAGGTACGTGACGGGCACGCCGATCGTGTACAGCAGGAAGTCGTCCACAAGTCCCCCCGAGGTCTCGGGCCGACCCTAGCCGGCACGACCTGAGAACGCCGGGGACCGCGTCAGAACTGGAAGACCGAGCCCGTGTCCACCCGCATCGCGCAGGCGTTCGCGTACACGTGGTCGAAGGTCCGCTCCTCGCCCCGCCAACTGCCGATCGCGGTCACGTGCACCGGCCGGTACTCCAGCGTGCACAGCGAATCCGAGTCCCGCACGGCCTGCACGTCGCCGTCGGACAGGAGCAGGTCCTCGCACGCCTCCCGCGCCCTCGGGTGCGAGCCGCCGGAGGGCTCGCAGTGCAGGTCCACCGCCCGCACGCCCGCGTCCGCCGTGGACGTGGTCAGCACGATCGTGGAGGCGGGGACGAGCTCCGCGCCGGGCGGGGGAGCGATGGAGAGGGGGAGGGCCGCGGCGAAGACCGCGAGGAACGGGAAGAGGGCCATGCGACCACAGTGGCGTCCCGGTGCGCCGGACGGCGAACCAACCGGGCGGTAACACCGGATCGAGTGGTCTCGGTGACGGTTGACCAACCGGATCAGCGCGACTTCCGTCCGGCGGGGGATGGCCAGACCATGATCGACTGAGCACCCTGGTGCGATGGGGACTTCCGGGGTGCGTCGCGTCGCGTTCGCGAGTTCGGCGGGCAACGCCGTCGAGCTGTACGACTTCCTGCTCTACGGCACGGCGTCCGCGCTGGTCTTCGACAAGCTGTTCTTCCCGACCTTCGACCCGCGGATCGGGACGCTGCTGTCGCTGGCCACGTTCGGCGCGGGGTTCCTGGCGCGACCGTTGGGCGGGGTGGTGATCGGCCACTTCGGCGACCGGATCGGCCGCCGCGCGATGCTCGTGCTGACGTTGACCGTGACGGGCGTGTGCACGGCCCTGATCGGCGTCCTGCCGACCTACGCGAGCATCGGGATCGCCGCGCCGGTCCTGCTGCTGCTCCTGCGCCTGGTCCAGGGCTTCTTCCTGGGCGGTGAGCAGGGCGGGGCGACGCTGATGACCGTCGAGCACGCCCCACCGGGGCGGACGGGCTGGTACGGCAGCTGGACGTTCCTCGGCTCGCCGCTGGGCCTGCTGCTGGCGAGCGCGGCGATGTCGCTGTCGGTGTCCACCACGGGCGCGGACTTCCTGGACTGGGGCTGGCGGCTGCCGTTCCTGTTCAGCCTGGTGCTGGTCGGCGTCGGGCTGTACGTGCGGCTGTCGGTGCAGGAGAGCCCGGTCTTCCGGGAGACCCGCGCCGCGGGCGGGACGGTGAAGCTGCCGGTGGCGGTCGTGCTGCGGGACCACTGGCGGCGGGTGCTGCTGGGCGCGGGCGTGAACTTCGGCTTCAACATGTTCATCTTCATCCTGGCCACGTTCGCCGCGTCGTACGGGACGAAGCAGCTCGGCATGACGAGGTCGGTGATCCTCAACGCGACGCTGATCGGCTCGTTCGCGCAGGCCTTGGCGATCCTGGTGTTCGCCCGGCTGTCGGACCGGATCGGCAGGCTGCCGGTGATGCTCGGCGGGGCCGCGTTCATCGGCGTGTTCGCGTTCCCGCTGTTCTGGCTGCTGGAGACCCGCCAGCCCGCGCTGGTCGTGGTGGCGATGGTGATCGCCTTCACCGGGTCGGCGGCGATCTTCGGGCCGATGCCCGCGTACTACGCGGAGCTGTTCGGCCCGAAGATCCGCTACAGCGGCGTGTCGTTGAGCTACCAGCTCGGCGCGGTGCTGGGCGGCGGGCTGTCCCCGGTGATCGCCGCCGCCCTGCTCGGTGTCACCGCGAACCACGCGAGCTGGCCGGTGTCGCTCTACCTCGTGGGCGGCGCGGTGGTGAGCGCGCTGTGCCTCGTGGCCATCGGCGAGACGATCAGCGCCCGAGAACCGAGTCCAGCACCCGCCGAACCGTAGCCGCGGGGTCGAGCACGAGATCCGTGCTGCGCCAGGCGATCACGCCGTCCGGCCGGACGAGGCTCGCGCCGCGGTCGCCGATCCCGTACTTGGCCGCGAGCTGTCCGCCGGGGTCGGTGAGGGCCGGAACCTCGACGCCGCAGTCGTTCCACGCCGGGTCGAGGGTGAGCAGCACCCACCCCCGGCCGAACAGGTCCACTGTGGACACCTCTTCGCCGTCGTGCTCCACGACCACGTGCGGGGCGCGGTAACCGGCGCGACCGCTGGGGGAGAACGGGTTCTCCATCGAGTCGTCGTCGTCCTCCAGCACGACCGCCTCGGACCGGCAGCGGAAACCGAACCCCAGTTCCAGGTAGTCGATCGGCTCCGGCACGTCGGGGCCCCGCAACTGCGGGGCGAACCGCTCCACGTAGTTGGTGTAGGAGCTGTCGACGACGGCCTGCGCGTACGGCCGCCGTTCCGCCTCGTAGCTGTCCAGCAGCTTCGGCCCGGCCTCGCCGGTCAGCACGGCGGCCAGCTTCCAGGCGATGTCGTAGCCGTCCTGGACGGCGGTGTTGCCGCCGAGGCCGCCGGTCGGCGGGGTCACCTTGGCGGCGTCGCCGATCAGGAACACCCGCCCGTCGGCGAACCGGTCGGCCATCCACGCGGCCATCTCCCACCGGGTGACGTCGAGGACCTTCGGCTCCAGGTCGGGGGCGTCGGTCGCCAGGCGGATCAGCTCGGCGCACCGGGCGTCGTCGTAGTCGGCGACGGACTCGCCGCGCTCCGGCGGGCTCTCGATCGTCAGGACGTGCCTGCGCGCGGTCGTGAGCGAGACGAACGCGCCGGTGAACGCCTGGTTCCGCAGGTAGTACAGGGTGCTGCGGCCGGGGATGGTGTGCCCCGTGAGGTCGGCGTCGAAGATGATGCCGATGTGGCTGGCGAGGGTGCCGTGGCCGTGCCGGTCGATGCCCAGTTCGCCGCGGACCTTGCCGCGGTGGCCGTCGGCGGCGACCAAGTAGTCCGCGTGGACGGTGCTCAACCGGCCGGTCGGGAGGTCGAGCAGGCGCGCGGTCACGCCGTCCTCGTCCTGGGTGAAGGACACCAGCTCGGTCTGGAACACGACCTCCGCCCCGAGTTCACGGGCTCGGGCGAGCAGGACCGGTTCCACGTGGTCCTGCGACGCCATGCCGAACGGCGCGGGCGAGAGCGAGGCGAAGTCCGGTGCCTCGTCCTCCGGCAGGATCGTGGTGAACACCTGCCCCTTCAGGCTCTCCGCCACCTTGATGACCATCGGGCCCGCGCTGCCCGCGAGCACGGCGTCCTCGACGCCCGCCCGTCTCATCAGCTCCATCGTCCTGGGGGTCTGCCCCGTCGCCTTGGGGTGCACGGCCGTGCCCGCGTGCTTGGAGATGCCGAGCACGTCGATACCCCGCTGGGCCAGGAAGAGCGTGGCGGACAGACCGCCGAGACCAGCCCCGACCACAAGAACCTGAACATTTTTGTCTCCCATGAAAAGTATCTTAGCCACGAAGAGATTCAGTTGACAAGATTCAGCTGGGTGGCGGCCAGGCGCACCTCCAGGCGCTGGCCCCACCCGAGCTGGACGCGGTCCTGCTCGATGCCGTCGCCGAAGACCACCAGGCCGTCCGACTCCACGTCGACGACCAGCGGTTCGTCGGTGATCGAGCCCTCCGTGCGCTCCACGCCGGTGCTCGGCGACGACCAGGCCTCGCGGACGAACCACGCCAGTCGGCGCTCGGTCGGGGTGGGGAGGGCCAACGTGCTGCGGCGTTCCCGCCAGGCCGACCCGCACCACCCGGTCGCGCCGGTGCCCGTGCCCACCAGGACGCCGGAGGACGCCTGCCGCTCCGCGTCGGCGATCCGGTAGCGCGCGGTCTGGTGGCCGGGGTGGCCGACGTAGACCTCGTTCAGCGCCAGCAGGCGTTGGCCGTCGTCGGAGACGGCCTCGACCATCGTCCGCGCCTCGTGGGTCGCCGACCCGGTCGCGACGGCGTGCAGCAGCCGGGCGGCCGCGGCGGGCGCGTGACGGGCCAGCACCCCGCCGGGGGCGGGGTTGACGCCGATCACCGGCTGGCCGGACAGGTACTTGGCGACGTTCGCGACCAGCCCGTCCTGGCCCACGACGACCACGACGTCCTCGGGGGCGAACAGGAAGCGCGCGAGGTCGTCGCGCTCGACCGAGCCGCGCCGCCAGTCGAGGGGGATGGCGGCGGACACCGCCGTGAGCGCGGCCTGGTCGGCGGCGTCCCGCTCGGTCACCTCGTCGAGCGACCGGCCGCGCGAGTGCAGGAAGAAGTCGACCTGGCCGCGGGTGCCGTGCCTGGCCAGGAGGTCGGCCAGTTCGGTGCGGCGGTGGACCACGACGATCCGCGGGGAGAGGGTCACTTCGCGCTCAGCTTCGCCAGCAGCGGGGCCAGCATGTCCGGCGTGATCACCAGGTTGTCGATCTTCGGGAGGTGGCCCGCGAACTCCTTGAGCGCCAAGCCCTGGAGGACGGCGGCCGGGATGTCGCGGTAGGCCGCCAGGTGCGCCGCCTCGGCCGCCGCCCGCGCCTCGCCGAGTTCGCGGAGGGTGTTGGCCTTCGCCTCGGTCTCGATCGCGGCCGCCGCGGCGGCGTCCTCGGCCTGGCGCTTGGCGTTCGTGCCGCGCTGGACGACCAGCTGCTCCTCGCGCTTGGCCAGCTCGATCTGGTTCTGGAGTTCGTTCTCGCCGATGGCCCGCTCCCGTTCCACGGCCCTCGCGCGGCGCTCGTAGGTGGCCCGGTCGGCCTCCTGCTGGACCTGCTCGCGGGCGGTCGTGCGGAGGGCCTTCTCCATCTCCGGTTCGGGACGGATGGCCACGACGCGGACGTCCACGACGGTGATGCCGGTCTGCGCCGAGCGGCCGTCGCTCCCGAGACCGGTGTGGACCTGGGCGCGGACCGCCTCCACGCCGTCGACCAGCGCCGTCGCCAGCGGGGACCTGGCCAGGACGCCGAGGGCGTGCTGCTGGGCGCTCTCGGTGAGCAGGCCCGCGATCTGGGCGAGGGGGTCGCCGCGCCACGCGCCGTTCTCCGGCGCGATGGAGAAGTCGACCCGTTCCGCGGCGAGGGTCGGGTCGGTGACGCGGTAGGTGAGGGTCATCTGGACGGTGACGTCCTGGAAGTCCGCTGTGCGCGCGTGGAACAGCATCGGGAGTTCCCGGTCGTCCACCGGGACTTCCGAGAGGACCGCGCTGCGGGGCCGGAACCAGAACGACAGCCCGGTGCCGTCGTGGACGACCTTGCCGTGCTTGACGTGGCGGATGTGGACGGTCGGGGTGCCGCGCAGGTGGCGCAGGCCGGGGTAGCCGGTGATGTCGGCCATGGTGAGTCCTCCTCTGGGGTTATCGTCGGGGTGACGATATGCTCCGGGAGGTGTTGTCGTCAAGTTGACGATATGCTGGGGTTATGGGGTATCCGGTGTTCGCTGTGACTGCTGACCTGGTGGTTTTGACGATCCGAGCGGATCGGTTGTGCGTGTTGTTGGTGAAGAGGGGTGAGTCGCCGTACTTGGGGCGGTGGGCGTTGCCCGGTGGGTTCGTGCTGCCTTCGGAGGACCTGGACGCGGCTGCGGCGCGGGAGTTGGAGGAGGAGACCGGGTTGGCGGTGGGGACTGTCCACTTGGAACAGTTGAGGAGTTACGGGGCTCCGGGGCGGGATCCTCGGCAGCGGGTGGTGACGGTGGCGTACCTGGCTTTGGCCCCGGATCTGCCTGTGCCGTCTGCGGGGACGGATGCGGCGTTCGCTTCGTGGGTGCCGGTGGAGGAGGTCGCCGAGTTGGCGTTCGACCACGCGGTGATCTTGGGGGATGGGGTGGAGAGGGCTCGGGCGAAGTTGGAGTACACGTCGTTGGGGACGGCGTTCTGCGGGGCGGAGTTCACGGTGGCGGAGTTGAGGAGGGTGTACGAGGTGGTGTGGGGGAAGGAGTTGGATCCCCGGAACTTTCATCGGAAGGTGACTGGGGCTGGGGAGTTCCTGGTGGCCACTGGGGGGAGTACTACGCGGGATGGGGGGAGGCCGGCGCAGTTGTATCGGAGGGGGGCGGCGGTGGCGTTGTACCCGCCTATGCCGCGGAGTGGGGTGGTGGGGGCTCGGGCGGGTGGGTGAGGGGGGTGCTGGGTGTTGGGCCTCGGACGTCGGTGCAGGGCCTCGGGTGCAGGGCCTCGGGTCTCGTGCCTCGGGTCTCGTGCGTCGGGTGCCGGGTGCCGGGTGCCGGGTGCCGGGTGCCGGGTGCCGGGTGCCGAGCCTCGGGTGTCGGGTGTCGGGTGCAGGGCCTCCGGTGTCGGGCCTCGGGTGTCGCGTGCCGGGCGTCGGGTGTCGGGTGCCGGGCGTCGTCAGGGGTTGCCTGATCGGGTGGTCCCGTTTTTGTCGGTGGTGGCTTGTACCTTGTGTATTGGGGGGTTTCGCTCGATCGGGGACCCCTGCGGAGCGTGTCCTGGGGCTTTCGGCGGCGGTGGTTGCGGCTGGTTCCGGGGCTTGGCTTCTAGCGTGGTCGCCGGGCGGGCGCTGGTTCCGTTGTGGTCGGGCTGGTGGCCGGCGGTTCCGGAGTGGTTGGGTCAGCGGCTGCCGGTTCCAGCTCAGTCGGCTAGTGGCTGCGATTTCCAGCGTGCTGTGGCCGATTTGACATGGGGACCCCTCATTTCGGCCTTTGTCGGGCTCAAAAGGCGGTCCAAAGAGAGTCCCGCCCGACCACAATTTTAAGGCCGAAATCCCCATGTCAAATCGGCCACGTTCCGTGGCCTGTGCCTGCCAGTCCCAGCGTGGTCGCCACCGACCCTGTGCCTGGGTGGTGGGCCACTTCGTTGCCCCGGCGCCTGCTTGTGGTTGCCATTCAGTGCTGGGGCAGGGTTGTTACCTGGCCGGTTTTTGCTGACTGTGCCGCCGCTTCGATGACTTCCAGGCCTGCTACCGCGTCCCAGGGGTTTACCGGTGGTGGTGTTCCCTTGCTGATGGCGTTCGCTACGCCCGCGTAGAAGTCCTGGTATGCCCCGGCTTCCGTCTTCACCTGTGTTGTCTTCTCGCCTGCTCGTAGGACGCCCCAAGCGTTTTCCGTCTCTTCGCCCCAGCCTTTGCCTCCTGGGGTCGCGCCTGCTTTCAGCAGTTCTTCCTGGGGGTCCATGCCCCACTTCACGTAGGCCGCTTTGCTGCCCAGCACTCGGAAACGCGGTCCGAGGTCTGCCACCAACGCGCCTGCCCACAGGTGGGAGTGGGTGCCGTTCTCGTGTGTGAGGGAGAGGTACGCGTCGTCGTCCGCTCCTCCTCGCAGGGCTTTGATCTCCGCGTATACGGATTTCGGGCGGCCGAAGAGGGCGATCGCCTGGTCGATCAGGTGGGTGCCGAGGTCGTAGATGATGCTGCCCAGGTCTGCCGGGTCGCCTGATTCCTTCCAGCCGTCCTTCAGTTCCGGGCGCCAGCGTTCGAAGCGGGATTCGAAGCGGTGGACGTCTCCCAGGTCGCCCTCGTGGATCAGGCGTTGTGCGGTGCGGAAGTCGCCGTCCCAGCGGCGGTTGTGGAACGGGACCAGGACCTTGCCCCGTGCGTCTGCCAGTGCCACCAGGTCGGTTGCTTCCGCTGCTGTGCCGCTGAACGGTTTGTCGACCACGACGTTGAGGTCGTGTTCCAGTGCCGCGCGGGCGTGGGTGTTGTGGAAGCGGTTCGGGGTCGTGATCACGGCGAGGTCGTAGTCGCCCGCCCACACCGCTTCCACGTCGGGGAGCACCTCGGTGTCGGGATAGCGCTTCTTGACCTCCGCCGCGCGGTCGGGGTTTCCCGTGACGACGGCGCTCAAGGTCATTCCCCGAGTGGTGCTCACGAATGGCGCGTGGAATGCCGAGCCACCCAGTCCGTAGCCGATCAGTGCGGTGCGCATGGACGACACGATAGGTGTCCCATCAAGTGGACGTGCTGTTGCGGGATGTGCACCCGGAGCTAACGTCGCTGACATGAACCCGCTGGTGACAAGGCGGCACGTGGACCACGTGCGCGTCACCGCCATGGCCTGTCCGGACGCCTGACCCGCCCCGACTCGTCGCGTACGCATCCGAATTCCCCAGGAGACAGCCATGTCCGCAGACACTTCCGCCTGGTCCTTCGAAACCAAGCAGGTCCACGCCGGAGCGGCGCCCGATCCGGCCACCGGCGCGCGCGCCACGCCGATCTACCAGACCACGTCGTACGTCTTCCGCGACACCGCGCACGGCGCCGCGCTGTTCAGCCTCGCCGAGGCGGGCAACATCTACACGCGCATCAACAACCCGACGCAGGACGTGCTGGAGCAGCGGGTCGCCGCGCTCGAGGGCGGGGTGGCCGCCGTGGCGTTCGCGTCGGGCTCCGCGGCCGTGACCGCCGCCATCCTGAACCTCGCCCGGTCGGGTGACCATTTCGTGTCGAGCGCCTCGCTCTACGGCGGCACGTACAACCTGTTCCACTACACGCTGCCCAAGCTCGGCATCGAGGTCACGTTCGTGGACGACCCCGACGACCTGGAGGCGTGGCGGGCGGCTTCCCGGCCGAACACCAAGCTGTTCTTCGCGGAGACGCTGGCGAACCCGCGCGCGCACGTCCTCGACATCACGGCCGTCGCCGAGGTCGCGCACGAGGTCGGGGTGCCGCTGGTGGTCGACAACACCGTGCCGACGCCCTACCTGGTGCGGCCGATCGAGCACGGCGCGGACATCGTGGTGCACTCGGCGACCAAGTACCTCGGCGGGCACGGGACGACGATCGCCGGTGTCGTGGTCGACGGCGGCACGTTCGACTTCGGCACGGACCGGTTCCCGGACTTCAACGAGCCCGACCCGAGCTACAACGGCCTCCAGTACTGGCCCGCGCTGGGCCACGGGTCGTTCGCCGCGAAGCTGCGTGTGCAGCTGCTGCGCGACACGGGCGCGGCCATCGCGCCGCTCAACAGCTTCCTGATCATCCAGGGCATCGAGACCCTGTCGCTGCGCATCGACAAGCACGTCGCGAACGCGCAGGCGCTGGCCGAGTGGCTGGAGCAGCGCGACGAGGTGGAGAAGGTGCACTACGCGGGCCTGCCCTCCAGCCCCTGGTACGAGAACGCCCGCAAGTACCTGCCGAAGGGCGCGGGCGCGATCGTGTCGTTCGAGCTGCGCGGCGGCGTCGAGGCCGGGCGGGCGTTCGTGGACGGGACCGAGCTGTTCAGCCAGCTCGCGAACATCGGCGACGTGCGCAGCCTGATCGTGCACCCGGCCAGCACCACGCACAGCCAGCTCACCCCCGACGAGCAGGTCACCACGGGCGTGACGCCCGGACTGGTGCGGCTGTCGGTCGGCATCGAGGGCCTCGAGGACCTCAAGGCCGACCTGGAAGCGGGGTTCCGCGCGGCGAAGTCCGCTCTGTGACGACTCCCGGCCAGACCCCTCGCGCCACCGGCGGGTGGCGCGAGGGTGACCCCAACGGGCGCAGGCTCTGGTACGCGCACGACGGCGGCCTCGCGGGGCTGCCGGAGGTGCGGCTGGCCTACGAGACGTGGGGAACCCTGAACCAGGACCGCTCGAACGCGGTCCTGGTCCTGCACGCGCTCACCGGGGACAGCCACGTGTCCGGGGTCGTGGAGCCCGGCCACCCGACCCCCGGTTGGTGGGACGCCCTGATCGGGCCCGGCAAGCCGCTCGACCCCGCGCACTGGTTCGTGGTCGCCCCGAACGTGCTCGGCGGGTGCCAGGGCAGCACCGGCCCGCTGTCCGCCGCGCCGGACGGGCAGCCGTGGGGCAGCCGGTTCCCGCTGGTCACCGCGCGCGACCAGGTCGCAGCCGAGGTGGCGTTGACCGACGCGCTCGGCATCGACGCGTGGGCCGCCGTGCTGGGCGGGTCGATGGGCGGGATGCGGGCGGTCGAGTGGGCCGTCGGGCACCCGGACCGGCTGCGGTCGCTGCTGCTGCTCGCGGTGCCCGCCGCCTCGTCGGCGGAGCAGATCGCGCTCGCGTCGGCGCAGGTCCACGCCGTGCGCGCGGATCCGGTGCTGGGCTTGGGGATCGCGCGGCGGATCGCGCACATCAGCTACCGCACCGAGGCCGAGCTGGCCACCAGGTTCGGGCGGAAACCCCAGGGGGACGGGCGGTTCGCCGTCGAGTCCTATTTGGACCACCACGCGGACAAGCTGGTCCGCCGGTTCGACCCGGACAGCTACATCGTCCTCACCGAGTCGATGAACAGCCACGACGTGGGCCGCGACCGCGGCGGGGTGCGGGCCGCGCTGCGCCGGGTGACCGCCCGCACGATCGTCGCGGGCGTCGACACCGACCGGCTGTTCCCGTTGGCGCAGCAGGCGGAACTCGCCTCGGGCATCACCACCGCCGACGACCTGCGGGTCGTGACGTCGGAGTACGGGCACGACGCGTTCCTCATCGAGTCCGACCAGGTCGGCGCGCTCGTGCGGGAACTCCTGCCTGCCAGGGTGCCCTCCGACGTGTGAGTCGGAGGGCACCCGGTCTTCACCGCGACGCTGTCGGGAGCGTCCCGTGAAGGTCTAGAAGCCTGCCGTGATCCGGGAGAACTCCCAGTCCGGCTGGGCGATCCCGCTGCACGCCGACTGGACGCCGCCGCCCGCGCAGCCGCGGTCGCGGTTGACGGACCAGAACGCGAGCCTGCCGAGGCCGTTGGCCTTCGACCAGTCGCGGATCGCGGTCCACGCCGCCGTGCTGGTCAGCTCCTGCTGGTCGGACAGGCCGTTCATGCCGGAGATGCCGACGTGGCCGAAGGCGACCGGGTCGGACCAGCCGAACGTGGTCTTGAGCTTGTTCTTCAGGCCCGTGGCCGCGTTGATCGTGTCGGTCTGGATGTTCCCGCTGCCGAAGTCGAACGGCATGATCGTGAACACGTCGATCCCGGCGTCCAGCGCCTTCGCCCGGTCGATCAGCCGACCGCCGTAGTAGTTCGGACCGCTGGTCGTGGTGCCGAACGTGACGATCGTCTGGATGCCGGGGTTGTTCCGCTTGACGATCTTCAACGCGCCCAGGATGCGGTCCTGGACGGTCTCGTTCTCGAACTCGTCGGAGTTCTCGATGTCGATGTCGATCGCCTTCAGCCCGTAGGCGCTGATGACCTGCTGGTACGCGCCCGCGAGCGCTTCGGGGGTCGAGCAGTTCGGGCCGAGCTTGTTGCCGCTCCAGCCGCCGAACGACGGGACGATGTCGCCGCCGTTGGCGCGGATCTCGGCGATGGCGGCGGCGTCCGCGCCACCGGCCAGCGGTCGGCTGCCGTCCCACGCCGGGTTGCAGCCGCCGGAGGACAGGATGAACGCCATCGTGAACCACTTCACGCCCGTGGCGTTCATGACCGTGCGCGGGCTGGGCGGGTTGCCCCAGCCCATGTACAGGTACGGCGCCGCGGTCTTGGAGCCGTTGCCGGGATCGCCGCCGCCGGGCTGGGTGGTGGCGGAGACCTGGTTGCTCGCGCCGGAGGTGTTGCCCGCCGCGTCACGCGCCTTGACCGTGAAGCTGTAGGCCGTGCTGGGGGAGAGGCCGCCGACGGTCGCGGACGTGCCGGTGGAGGTGGTGGCGACCGTGCCGTCGCGGTACACGTCGTAGCCGGTGACGCCGACGTTGTCGCTGGAGGCGTTCCAGGTCAGCGACACCGAGGACGACGTGGAGCCGGTGGAGGACAGGCCCGTGGGGGCGCTCGGCGGGGTCGTGTCGCCGGGGTTGCCACCACCGGAGCAGGAGCCGCCGTTGACGGTGCAGTTGACCGGGGAGCCGGGGCCGGTGCCCAGCAGGCCGAAGCCCGTCGAGCCGCCGACCGGGACGGCGCCGTTCCAGTTCTTGTTGACGGCCGTGTAGTGGTCGCCGGAGCGGGTGATGTCCGCGTCCCAGAAGCTGGTGACGGCACTGCCGGACGGCATGTCGAACTCGATGCGCCACGACGAGAGGGCGCTCGAGCCGTTGTTCGCGACGGTGAACCGGGCTTCGAAGCCCGTGCCCCAGTCGCCGGTCTTGGTGAAGGTCGCGGTGACGCCCGCGGCCGCCGAGGCGGACGGTGTCGTCACGGACGTCAGTGCCAGCGCGCTGAGGCAGAGCAGCGCGCCGAGGCGGAGTCTCATGGTTCCTCCTGAATGGGAGGTGCAGGGGTGTGCGGAGGTGACCCACCATCGACGCCGGGAGCGTCGTTGCTGGTCAGAGACTCACAATGGTCTGGACCAGAGCGCGTGTCAAGAGTGTGAACCGGTCATGCGGGAGGAAACCCGCGCACGACCGGAACGGTTTCGGGCGAAAGGGAGAAGCCGTCGTGTTCGCGTCACGGCGAACAGCCGTTGTCACTCCTCCAGCGAGGTGGTGATCCAGTCCGGCACCTCGAGGTCGCGCGTCTGGCACTCCGCGGCGAGCTTCACGGTCCAGCGCAACGCCTGGAGCACGACCGTCGCCAGCTCCTGCGGAGCGCCGTTCGTCAACGCGATCTCGATCTGCTCGGCGGCCGCCTCCTCGTCGCCGTGCACCTCGGCGAGCAGCGTCCGGATCGCGGTCCGCACGGGCGGGTCGGCGTCGTCGATCGGCACTTCCTGGCCGTCCTCGTCGAAGACCTGCATCTTCACCGGTGTCGCGCCGCCGGAGCCGAGTGCCGCGACCATGCCGCTGCACTCGGAGAACAGCAGCAGCACGAGTTCCCTGATCTCCTCGTTGCCCTCGGGCGAACCGCTGAGGTACCCGGTGACCAGGTCGACCGCGACAGCGTCCTCCCCGACCTTGGCCGCGGCCAAGGCCTCGCCCGCCACGGCCGTCAGCCGCGACCAGCGATCCGGATCATGCTGCGAGGTCATTCCACCATCTTTCAACACGTGAGCCGGCGGCGCGGGATCGCCCGTCCTCTGTCCCACTGCCTACCGGTTGGTGATCGGGTGCCGCAATGCCTTGTCGTGCTCCGCACGGGGTGATACCGGGGTATGTCACTCCTCAGCGCCACGACCGGGCCGCCTCCCCGGACCTAGCATCGCCTGGTGATCCGCTCCTTGCTCCAGGTCGCGGCCTTGCGCGACCGCACGCCGGTACTCGGGACCGTCCTCGGCCGCTTCCAGCGCCTCGGCGAGGCCGCGGTGCTGGTGTACTCCGCTGTGATCGCCATCGTCGCGAGCGTCGACTACGTGACGGCCTACGACCCGGACGGCGTCTGGCCGGTGTACTTCGCCGCGATCGTCGGCACGTACGCGCTGATGCTGCGGTCCCCGCTGGCGGCGTGGCGGCTCGCGACCCTCGGCCTCTTCGTCGACCTGCTGGCCCACGGCACGTCCGACCCGCTGTTCTCCGGCTGGCAGTGGTGCTTCTACCTGCCGGTCCTGATCGGCGTCAGCCTGCACTACTCGCGGTCCGTCGTGACCACGGTCGGCGTCGTCACCCTGGCGTCGCTCGGCTTCGCCGGGGCGCTCAAGGCCGTCAGCTTCTACCCGGAGTCCGCGATCGTGATGGCCCTGGTCCTGGTGCTCGGCTACACGTTCGGCGCGCGGGGCCGCGCGGAGCAGGAGATCGAACGCGAGCGGGCGGAGAAGGGCGCGCTCGTCGAACGGGCCCGCATCGCCCGCGAGATGCACGACGTCGTGGCGCACCACATGTCGATGGTGGTGGTCCGCTGCGAGACCGCGCCCTACCGCATCGCCGACCTGCCCGAGGCGGGCGTCCGGGAGTTCGCCGAGCTGGGCGAGGCCGCCCGCGAGGCCATCACCGACATGCAACGCCTGCTGGGCGTGCTGCGCAGCGCCGACCAGCAGGCCGACAAGGCCCCGCAACCCGGCATCGCCGAGATCCCGGCGTTGGCCGCCAGGGCGTCGGCGGCCGTCGAGGTGCCCGACCTGCCCGACCTGCCGGTGGCCGTCGGCCTGACGGCGTACCGGATCGTGCAGGAGGCGCTGACCAACGCCACCAGGCACGCGCCCGGCAGCAGCACGTTCGTCGTCCTCCGCTTGGCGGACGGGTCCCTGGAAGTCCTCGTGCGCAATACTCGTGGCGGCGCTTCCCTCGGCGGCGGTGGCGGACACGGCCTGGCGGGAATGCGGGAACGCGTCGCCGTGCACGGCGGCTCGGTGACCGCCGGGCCGACCGAGGACGGCGGTTTCGAGGTGCTGGCACGGATTCCCTTGGGGGCCGAGTGATCAGGGTGCTCGTGGTCGACGACCAGGAGATGGTGCGCGAGGGCTTCTCCGCGCTCCTGGGCGCCCAGGAGGACATCGAGGTCGTCGGGTCGGCTGGGGATGGGGTCGCGGCTGTCGCCGAGGTGCGCCGGTTGGTGCCGGATGTCGTGTTGATGGACATCCGGATGCCCGAGATGGACGGGTTGGCCGCGACTCGGTTGTTGGTGGCCGATCCGCATCCGGTGAAGGTGCTGGTGTTGACCACGTTCGACCTGGACGACTACGTGTACGAGGCCTTGAGGGCCGGGGCCAGCGGGTTCCTGCTGAAGCACGCGCCCGCTCGTGAGTTGTTGGACGCTGTGCGCGTTGTCGCTCGTGGAGACGCTCTGTTGGCGCCTTCGATCACCAAGCGGCTGATCGAGGACTTCGTGAAGTCCCAGCCCGGTCAAGGGGTTCGGCCCCGTGGGCTGGAGGTGTTGACGGAGCGGGAGACCGAGGTGCTCCGGTTGATCGCCCAAGGCTTGTCGAACGTCGAGATCGCGGGGCACCTGTTCCTGGCCGAGCAGACGGTGAAGACGCACGTGAGCCGGGTGCTGATGAAACTCGGCCTGCGGGACCGGGCCCAAGCCGTGATCGCCGCTTACGAGAACGGGCTTGTAGTACCGGGGTAGTGGGTCCTCGGGGTGACGATCGGGTGGGGGTCGTCTCCCTAGTTTTCGGGGCATGGTCAAGAAGATCGCGTTCCTCGTCGGGTTGCTGGTGTTCGTGTCGCCGGTGTCGTCGTGGGGGTCGGTTCGCCAGACCCTGCCCGTGTTGGCCGGCGATGCGCGGGTGCTGAGTTTTGATCCGGCTGGGCGGGGGCGGCTGGTGGTCGCGCTTGGGGATGTGGAGCGGGCTCGGCACGTGGCTGTGGTGGTGCCTGGGTCCGATGTGGACGTTCGGCGGTTTTCTTCTGTGATGGCGATGGCTCGTGCTGTGTACGACGAAGCTGGGCCTGGGGTGGCTGTGGTGGCGTGGCTTGGTTATGACACGCCGGAGGGGTTGGGGATCGACGCGGCCACCGGGGGATTGGCGCGGGCGGGGGCGGCGGCGTTGACGGAGTTCGTGCGGGGGTTGCCTGCTGTGCATGTTTCGTTGCTGTGTCACAGCTACGGGACGGTTGTGTGTGCGGTTGGGGCGGGTGGGATGCCTGGGGTTGCGGACATCGTGTTCACCGGGAGTCCTGGGGTGAGGGTGGATTCCGTGGGGGAGTTGGGGACTTCGGCGCGGGTGTGGGCGGCACGGTCGTCGTCGGACTGGACCCGGTGGGTGCCGAAGGTGCGGGTCGGGGACATGGGGCACGGGGGTGATCCGGTGGATCCCTCGTTCGGGGCGCGAGTGCTTGACGGTGGGGATGGGAAGCACGACGAGTACTACCGGGTGGGTGGGGTTGTGTTGGGGGAGATCGTGCGGGTTGTGGTGGGGGATTTGCGATGAAGAAGCGTGAGTGGGGTGGGTGGGTGGAGGTTGTGATGAGGGCTGTGGTGTTGGCGGGGTATTGGTTGGCGGTCGCTGGGGTGGCTGGGGCGGGGATCGGGGGGAGGGTGCTTCGCCGGAAACCTCCTCCTGGGGAGGCTGGGGTGCAGCCTTCTTGCCGAGAGCTGCCTCCTGGTGAGCAAAGGTCTTAAGTCTCGGGCTGGTGCTGGACTCTCGGGACTGGCGCGTCTTCGGCCTGGCCTCTTGACCTGCTGGCCTGGCTTTGGACTTGACCCCGTGCCTGCCGGCGGGTCTGAGTTTCAAGCGGGACCGCCCGACTGGACCATCGCCCGAGCAGTCCCCTCCCTGCACCCCGATCCGGAGCGCCTTCGCACTCGTTTTGTCTTGTCAAGGCATCTTTCCCGCCTTGACAAGACAAAACGAGTGTTGAAATAATTGCGCGAGCGGGGTGAGGTAGGCCTTGTATCTCCGACGGGCTCGTTGGAAGCGGTGTCACCGAGAACCGACTCCACCCCAATCGCGCAAATTATTTCGATGCTTTTCAAAGTTTGTCAAGGC
>NZ_JBHYHC010000106.1:0-32297 GCF_042738955.1 Umezawaea sp. NPDC059074 | reverse complement strand
GGCGCGGTCGACCAGGACGCCCGCGCCGCCGATCGACTCGCCTTCCAGGACGGCGACCACCGTCAGGGCCCGACCCGCGAGCGTCACGGTGGACCCCGTCGACACGTGGTCGATCCGGGCGTAGGTCGAGGTGAGGACGACCTTGCCGGGGCCGAGGTCGGCGGTCGACCCGCTGGTGGCCACCAGGTCGGCCGCGGTCGGCAGCGTGCGGAAGTCCACATCGGACACCATCAGGTTCACCGTGCCGCGCGGTGTCTCCACATCAGCCCGCACGGCCCGGAACGCGGTGACCTGCCTCAGTTCGGGCCGGTTCCGCAAGGCGTCGACGACCCCGGCGGGCAGTGGGACGCCCTCGTCGCCGGAGACGAGGATGTCGGCCGGGAACGACGCCGCGAGGTCCGCGCGGAGGTAGCCGCGGATGGTGTCGCCGGAGACGAGCACGCCGGTGAGCAGGCCCGCCCCGAGCGCGACCACGGCGGACACGGCCGCCGCCCGCCGGGGAGCGCCGCCGACGCCGCGCACGGCGATGCGCGCCGCCACGCCGAGCGGCACGGAGCCGAGGAGGCGCAGCAGCGGTCCCATCAGCAACGGCCCGAGCGCGAGCAGCGCGCCGAACGTGAGCGCGCCGCTGGCGACCGTGGACAGCAGCAGTTCCCCGGTCCGGCCGCCGGGGCGGTAGGTGTCGGTGAGGCCGTCGCCGACCATCGCGACCACGACGGCCACCGCGGCGGCCAGCAGCACCACGCCCAGGCCGACGCGGACGGCGGTCGTCGTGCCACTCTCGCGCGGGCTCGCGGACGTCCGCAGAGCCTCCAGCGGCGACACCCCCGCGGCGGAACGGGCGGGCACCAGCGCGGCCACGACGGTCACCACGACCGACACGAGCACGACCACGGGACCCAGCAGTGGTGACCAGCTCGGGCCGCTCACGTCGGCGACGAGCGGCACCACGTAGCCGACGCCGAGCGCGACGGCGACACCGACCACACCCGCGCCGAACCCGGTCAGCGCGCCTTCGGCGACCAGCGCGCGCACCAGCTTCCGGCGTGGGGCGCCGACCGCGCGCAGCAGCGCGAGCTGCCGGGTGCGCTGGGCGAACACGATGCGGAACGTGGACGTGGCGACCAGCAGCGAGGCAAGGCCCGCGATCAGCACGAACGCGCCCAGCACGGCGAACAGCTGGTCGGCGGAGCCGCGCGCGCTGCTCAACGCCTCGTCCCGTGCCACGTCGGCGGGGGTCGTCGGCGTCTCGGCGCTGTCGAGCGCCTCGACCAGCGCGGCCGCCTCCGTGCCGCGGACATCGATCCTGGTCAGCTCGGTGTGCACGAGCGCGAGCGCTTGCGCGTCGGTCGTGTAGACGGCCTTGCCGTCGGCGGACGGCCCGTCCACGACGGCCGTGACCAGGCCCAGTTCGGTGCGCGTGCCAAGGGCGAGACCGAGCCGCACGGACGTCGCGATCTGCCCGTCGGAGGTCGGGTAGACGCCCTCGACCAGCCGCACCCGGCTCAGCGGCCCGCTGCCGGGGTCGGCGACGAGCGTGGCGGCGGTGCCGCCGAGCGTCGTGCGCGCGGCCAGCCTGCCCGCCGCCTCCTCGACGCCCGGCGTGCTCCGCACCTTCGCCAGCAGAGCCACCGGGTCGCCGGACGGCTCGACCACGACGGTCGTGCCGTCCGGGATGTCGGTCACGGCGGCCAGGAACGTGGCCCCGGCCATGTCGCGCGCCACCACCGCGCCCATCGCGAACACCGCCGCCACGGCGATGGCCAACCCGGTCAGCACCAGCCGGGTCGGGGTGCGCAGCACGCCGCGCAGGTGGGTCCTGGTGAAGCTCATCGCCCCGCCCCCACGTGCCCGAGCGCCGTCGCCACGCGGTCGGGCGTCGGGTCGAGCACCTCGCCCGCCAGCCGTCCGTCGGCCAGCAGCACCACGCGGTCGGCGTAGGACGCGGCGACCGGGTCGTGCGTCACCATCACCACGGTCTGCCCGAGTTCCCGCACCGACGCGCGCAGCAGCCCCAGCACCTCGGCCCCGGACCGCGAGTCCAGGTTCCCGGTCGGCTCGTCCGCGAACACGACCTCCGGCCGCGACAGCAGCGCCCGCATCAACGCCACCCGTTGCTGCTGCCCGCCGGACAGCTCGGCGGGCCGGTGCCCCAACCGGTCCGCGATGCCCAGCGTCGTGGCGAGCCGGTCGAACAGCGCTCGCTCCACCGCGCGCCCGGCCAACTCCAACGGCAACCGGATGTTCTCCACCGCGGTCAACTCCGGCAGCAGGTTGAACGACTGGAACACGAACCCGACCCGTTCGAGCCGCACCTTCGTGAGCGCCACGTCGGACAACGCGGTCACCTCCACACCGCCCAGCACCACCCGCCCCGACGTCGCGGTGTCCAACCCGGCCAAGCAGTGCATCAACGTCGACTTGCCGGACCCGGACGGCCCCATGATCGCCGTGAACGCGGCCCGCCCGAACGCGACCGACACCCCGTCCAACGCCCGCACGGCCGCCGACCCGCTGCCGTAGACCTTCACCAGGTCCACCGCGGACACCGCGGCGGCCCGAACATCCCGCTCTCCCATGCCACCGACGCTGTCACTCCACACCGGACCCCCACATCGGCCCGCCGACAGACCCGCCTCTGACTTTCGGCCGATCCGCGCGGTGGCGCGGGACGATTAGGCTGACCGGTCGTGGAGGTCAACCGGTGGCTGCGGGTGCTCGGTTGGCTCGTGGTGGCGGGTGTGCTGCTGGTCCTGTGCGCGTTCGACCAGGTCTACCTGGACTGGTTCCGGACCGATCGGCCCTACGCGGTCGCCGAACTCTGCGCGGCGGTCGTGTCGGCGGTGGTGCTGCTGGCGTCGCCGTGGCTGGGACCGCGGGCGCTGCCCGTCGTGGCCGGGCTGCTCGCGGCGGCGACCCTCACGATCCGCGGTCTGGACGGCAGCGGTGCCGAGGTGCGGCTCGCCCCGTTCTCCGCCACGACCGCCTGCGCGCTCCTCACCCTGCTGGCGCTGGTCGCGTGGCGCGGTCGGCCGTCGCTGGCCGCGTTCGCCGCGCCTGTCCTCGTCGCGGCCGTCGCCCTGCAACCGGTGCTGGCCCGGCAGAACGACACGTACGTCATCCTGACCCTCGGTCTGGCGCTGGTCGCGCTGGTCGTGGTCGGGGCGGCCACCGCGACCCGGCTCGTGCTGGCCGCGCGCCGCACGCAGGCCGCGCAGATCCGGCTGGCGCAGCGCGCCGAGTTCGCCCGCGACCTGCACGACTTCGTCGCCCACCACGTGACCGGCATCGTCGTGCAGGCGCAGGGCGCGCGGGCCATCGCGGCCAAGCGCCCGGACCTCGTGCTGCCGGTGCTGACCCAGATCGAGAAGGCGGGCGTGGAGACGTTGGACTCGATGCGCCGCATGGTCGGCCTGCTGCGCGACGACGACCGCCTCGAACTGGCGCCGCTCGCGGGCATCGCGGAGGTCCGCACGATGGTCGCCGACTTCGGCGCGGACCTCACCCTCGACGGCGACGTGGACGACCTGGCCGTCGAGATCGCGTCCACCGTGCACCGCGTGGTGATGGAGGCGCTCACGAACATCCGCAAGCACGCCGCCGACGTGCGCGCGGTGACCGTCCTGGTCTGCCGGGCGGGCGAGTGGGTGGTCGTGAAGGTCACCGACGACGGCACGCCGCGCCGGTCCTCCACCGGCGGTTTCGGCCTGCGCGGCCTCACCGAACGCGTCACCGCGCTGGGCGGCAGGATCCACACCGGACCGGGCACGACGGGCGGGTGGGTCGTCGAGGCCACCCTGCCCGCGAGGAGGACAGCGTGACGATCAGCGTCGTGATCGCCGACGACCAGGCCATGATCCGGGCGGGTTTCGGCATGATCCTGGCCGCCGAGGACGACATCGAGGTCGTCGGTGAGGCGGCCGACGGCGTGCAGGCGGTCGAGCAGTGCCGCCGCCTGCGCCCGGACGTGGTCCTCATGGACATCCGCATGCCCCGCATGGACGGCCTGGAGGCGCTGCGGCAGCTCAACACCCCCGGCGGCCCGAAGGTCCTCGTGGTCACGACGTTCGACAACGACGAGTACGTCTACCGCGCCCTGCACGGCGGCGCGTGCGGCTTCCTCCTGAAGGACTCCGGAGCCGCCCTCCTGGTCGAGGCGATCCGCGCGGCGGCCTCGGGCGAAGCCCTGGTCAGCCCCTCCATCACCCTCAAGCTCCTGCGGTCCTTCACCACCAGGTCCGCTCCACCCCCGCCCCGCACCGACCTGTCCGCCCGCGAACTGGACGTGGTCCGCCTGGTCGCGACCGGCCGGACCAACGCCGAGATCGCCGCGAGCCTGCACATCTCGGTGGGCACGGTGAAGACCCACCTCGGCAGCGTCCAGACCAAGCTCCCCGCCCGCAACCGCGTGGAGATCGCCGCCTGGGCCTGGCAGTCCGGCCTCGCGACCGCCTGAATTTGTCGGACCCCACCCGTACCGTGTTGTTCGGGGGGCCCACCCGGCCGGGGGACCCTCGCCGCGCCGCGCGGTCGTCGATACTGGGGCGATGCGGGTGATCGCGCGTGACGGCGTCCACGAGATCGAGATCCACCGATCGCGGTTCCTGTGCAGCGTCGGGCGGGTCCGCGACGAAGCGGAGGCGGCGGCGTTCATCGCGGCCGTGCGCAAGGAGCACTGGTCGGCCAACCACAACTGCACGGCGTTCCGGGTGGACGGCACGCAGCGCTCCAGCGACGACGGCGAACCCGCGGGCACGGCGGGCGTGCCGATGCTGGAAGTGCTGGTGCGCCGCGACCTGACCGACACGGTCGCCGTGGTGACCCGCTACTTCGGCGGCGTCAAGCTCGGAGCGGGCGGCCTGGTCCGCGCCTACGGCCGCGCGGTGTCGGAGGCGGTGGACGCGCTCGGCACCCTGGGCCGCGCCCGCTTCGCCACGTTCGCCCTCGCCGTCGACCACGCCGACGCGGGCCGCGTGGAGAACGCGCTCCGCGCGGCGGGCCACCTCGTCGCCGACGTCGCCTACGACCGCAGGGCGACGATCACCGTCCACGTCCCCGAAGCCGACACCACCGCCTTCCACGACTGGCTCGCCGCCCACACCGCGGGCGCCGTCACCGCCGAACCGGGCCCGTCGATCGACCTGGACGTCTAGCAGCCCGGTTCAGGCCCCGACGTAGTCGCGGAGGTGGCGGGCGGTGAGCGAGTCGCCGGACTCGACCAGGTCGCGGGATGTTCCGGTGAAGACCACCTCGCCGCCGTCCTGGCCCGCGCCCGGACCCAGGTCGACGATCCAGTCCGCGTGGGCCATCACGGCCTGGTGGTGTTCGATGCAGATCACCGTGTTGCCGTCGTCGACCAAGCGGTCCAGCAGGGCCAGGAGCTGGTCCACGTCGGCCAGGTGCAGGCCCGTGGTCGGCTCGTCGAGGACGTAGACCGTCGCCTTCTCGGCCATCTGGATGGCGAGCTTCACGCGTTGGCGCTCGCCGCCGGACAGGGTCGTCAACGGCTGCCCCAAGCCCAGGTAGCCGAGGCCCACGTCGGCGAGGCGGTCGAGGATCGCCCTGGCCTGGCCCGTGGGGAAGAACTCGCGGGCCTCGGTGACCGGCATGGCCAGCACCTCGCTGATGTTCTTGCCGCGCAACGTGTACGTGAGCACCTCGGGCGTGAACCGCTTGCCCTCGCAGCGTTCGCAGACCGAGGCGACCCCGGCCATCATCGCCAGGTCGGTGTAGACGAGGCCGATCCCCTTGCAGTTGGGGCACGCTCCCTCGGAGTTCGCGCTGAACAGGGCGGCCTTCACGCCGTTGGCCTTGGCGAACGCGGCGCGGATCGGGTCCAGCAGGCCGGTGTAGGTCGCGGGGTTGCTGCGGCGGGACCCGCGGATCGCGGACTGGTCCACGACGGCCACGCCGTCCCTTCGCGGCAGCGAGCCGTGGATCAGCGAGCTCTTGCCCGAGCCCGCAACGCCGGTGACGACGGTCAGGACGCCCAGCGGGAGGTCCACGTCGACGTTCTTCAGGTTGTGCGTGCTCGCGCCCCGGATCTCCAGGTGGCCGGTGGGCCGGCGCGGCTCGTCGCGCAGCCGGGCCCGGTGGTCCAGGTGCCGTCCGGTCAACGTGTCCGACGCCCGCAGCGCGACGACGTCGCCCGCGAAGCAGATCCGCCCGCCCGAGGGACCCGCGCCGGGGCCGAGGTCCACGACGTGGTCGGCGATCTCGATGACCTCGGGCTTGTGCTCGACCACGAGCACGGTGTTGCCCTTGTCCCGCAACAGGAGCAGCAGGTTGTTCATCCGCTGGATGTCGTGCGGGTGCAGGCCGACCGTCGGCTCGTCGAAGACGTACGTGACGTCGGTGAGCGAGGAACCCAGGTGCCGCACCATCTTCACGCGCTGGGCCTCGCCGCCGGACAGCGTCCCCGACTCGCGGTCCAGGCTCAGGTAGCCCAGACCGATCTCGACCAGCGAGTCGAGCGTCTCGCGCAAGGTCGCGAGCAGCGGGCCGACGGACGGGTCGTCGATCTTCCGGACGAAGTCGGCCAGGTCGCTGATCTGCATGGCCGCGCACTCGGCGATGTTGCGGCCCGAGATCCTCGACGACAGCGCCGCCTGGTTCAGCCTGGCCCCCGCGCACGCGGAGCAGCGGGCGAACGTGACGGCCCGGTCGACGAAGGCGCGGATGTGCGGCTGCACGGACTCGCGGTCCTTCGACAGGTGCAGCCGTTGCACCTTCACCACGAGACCCTCGTACGTCACGTTGGTGGTGCCGATCTTCACCTTCGTGGACGCCTTGTGCAGGAAGTCGTCCCACTCGGTCGGGGTGAAGTCCTTCAGCTTCTTGTCCGGGTCGTAGAACCCGGACTGGATGTAGGTCTGCACGTACCAGGCGTCGACGGTGAAGCCGGGCACGGTGATCGCGCCCTCCTTGAGCGACAGCTCGCGGTCCACCAGCTGGTCGACGTCGATCGCCGACACCCGCCCGAGGCCCTCGCACTCCGGGCACATGCCCTCGGGGCTGTTGAAGCCGAACGCGGACGACGTGCCGACGTGCGGGTCGCCCAGGCGGCTGAAGACGATGCGGAGCATGGTCTGCGCGTCGGTGGCCGTGCCCACCGTGGACCGGGAGTTGGCCCCCATCCGCTCCTGGTCGACGATGATCGCGGCGCTCAGGTTGCGCAGCGCGTCCACGTCCGGCCTGCTCTGGCTGGGCATGAACGACTGGATGAACGCCGTGTAGGTCTCGTTGATGAGGCGCTGCGACTCGGCGGCGATCGTGCCGAACACGAGCGACGACTTGCCCGAGCCCGACACCCCGGTGAACACGGTCAGCCGCCGCTTGGGGATGTCGAGCGAGACGTCGGCCAGGTTGTTCTCCCTGGCGCCGCGGACCTCGATCACGTCGTGGCTGTCCGCGGCGGTCGTCGACTGCTCCATCAAAGCCCCCAGCTGCTCTCTTTATCCTGTAAAGTGTTTGCCGAGGTTACTTTAGGCCGTAAGGAGACGCAAATGGTCGTCTACGCCGGGCAGGGCGACGCGCGCTGGTCGATGGACGTCCTGTGGGGGACCAGGCCCGACGGTCAGCGGCCGGGGCCGAAGCAGGGCCTGACCGTGGACCTGATCCTCGACGCCGCGATCGAGGTCGCGGACGCGGAGGGCATGGCGGGGCTGTCGATGCGCGCGGTGGGCCTGCGGCTCGGGCGGACGGCCATGTCGCTGTACACGTACGTGCCCACGAAGGGCGACCTCGTCGACCTCATGTACGACCGCGTGCTGAAGGAGCTGCCCACCCGGTACGAGTCGGAGGACGGCTGGCGCGCGCCCCTGACGTCGTGGGCGGAGGACAACCTGGAGTTCCACCTGAGGCACCCGTGGACGTTGCAGGTGTCCCAGGCGAGACCCGTGTTGGGGCCCAACGAGTTCGCGACGCTGGAGACGGTGTCGCGCATCCTGCACGGCACGGGCCTCCCGCCGCGCGCACTGCGCGGGATCCTCGGGGTGGCGCTGAACTTCGTGCGGGGCGCGGCGCGCACGGTCGCGGAGGCGCGGGCGGCCGCCGCGACGACCGGGGTGTCGGACGAGGAGTGGTGGTACTCGCGGTCACCGCTGCTGGCGGAGGTGGCGCCGGACTTCGCGGACCGGTTCCCGATGGCGCTCCGGATGGAATCGGGCAAACCCGCCCCGCCCGAGGACCCGGAGAAGCCGTACCAGGAGACGGCGATGGCCGAGTCGTTCACGGTGGGGCTGGGGGTGGTCCTGGACGGGATCGAGGCGACGATCGCGAAGGCCGGAGAGCGGAGTCGCGACTGAAAGCTGTCGCGTCTCGGACTCGCCGTGCCCCACGACCGGGTAGCGGGTCACCATGTGGTCATCCTCGGCGGGTGGCCGGGCGACGGAAGGTGGTTGGGGTGCGGGTCGTGGTGTTCGGGCTTGGCGGGACGATCGCGATGGGGCCGTCCGAGGTCGGTGGGGTGGTGCCCGCGTTGTCCGCTCAGGAGTTGGTGGACGCGGTGCCGGGGTTGGGTGGGCTGGGGATCGAGCTGGACGTGGTGGACTTCCGGCGGGTGCCGGGAGCCTCGGTGACGTTCGAGGACGTCGCGGCGCTGGCGGCGGCGATCCACGAGGTCCGGGCCGACGGCGTGGTGGTCACGCAGGGGACCGACACGATCGAGGAGACGTCGTACCTGCTCGACCTCGGGTACGGCGGGGACATGCCGGTCGTGGTGACCGGGGCGATGCGGAACCCGACGTTGGCCGGGGCGGACGGACCGGCGAACCTGCTCGCGGCGGTGCAGGTCGCCGCCAGTGCCGAAGCGCGTGGGCAGGGGTGCCTGGTGGTGTTCGCCGACGAGGTCCACGCCGCTCGGCGCGTGCGGAAGACGCACAGCACCAGCGTCGCGACGTTCCGGTCGCCCAACGGCGGGCCGCTGGGGTACGTCGTCGAAGGGGCCGCGCGGATGCTCCAGCGGGTGGAGCGGCGGGCGGCCGTGCCGTTCGTGGCGGGCAACGCCGCGAAGGTCGCCGTGGTGACCGCGCTGCTCGGCGACGACGGGTCGGTGTTCGACGGGCTCGCCGACCGGGTGGACGGGGTCGTGGTGGCCGCGTTCGGGGCCGGGCACGTGCCGGTGACGTGGGTGGAACCGTTGACGGCACTGGTGGAGCGGGTTCCGGTGGTGTTGGCGTCGCGGACCGGTGGCGGGTCCGTGCTGGAGGGGACGTACGGGTTCGCCGGGTCGGAGCAGGACTTGCGGGAACGCGGGCTGATCTCCGCGGGCTTCCTCGACCCGCTGAAGGCCCGACTGCTGCTCCGGGCCCTGCTCGGGACAGGGGTGGGCACCACCGCGATGCGCGCGGCGTTCGCGGAAGCCGGGCGCTAGGGCTGGAAGGTCAGGAGCGGGACGTGCTGCTCGGCGGTGGTGAGTGAGCCGTGTTGGCCGGAGAAGCCGCTGATCAGCGGTTCGACGGCCGTGCGGGTCACCGCGTGGGTGCCGCGGGAGGCCACGACCAGGTCGCCGATGCGCGGGAGGACGTGGGGCGCGACCGCGGGGCCGAAGAGGCCCAGGGTGATGGCCTCGTCGCGGGTCAGGGTCCAGGCGGTGTCGCCGAGGACCTCCCGCCACGCGGCCAGCACGTCGGCGGTGGCGCCCGGCTCGGTGTACACGTGCCGGACCCGCGGCTCGCCTCCGAGCAGGCGGACGCCGTCCTGGAGGGCCGGGGTCGTGTCGTAGTCGACCCGGTCCTCCTCGCCCAGGGTGACCATGCCGTGGTCGGCCACGACGACGAGCATCGCGTCGGCGGGCAGGCGGACGGCGAGCGAGGCGGCCACCTGGTCCAGGTAGGAGAGCTGGAGCAGCCACGGTTCGGTGCCCGGCCCGTACAGGTGGCCCAGGGCGTCGAGATCGGCGTGGTAGGCGTAGCAGAACACCCGGTCGGCCGAGCGCACCGCGTCGAGCGCGCCGCTGACCAGGTCGCCCAGCGCGTACACGGCGTGGAACGGGGCTCCGCGCAGGACCGCGCGGGACAGGCCGCTGCCCTTCTGCTGGTGCGGGGCGACCACGCGGACGGTCACGCCCGCCTCGGCCGCGCGGGTGAACGCGGTGGGCCGCGGCTGCGCCTCCTCCGGCACGAAGGTGGCGCGGAGGTCGGTGTGCTCGGGCGCGCCGTGGTGGTTCCAGCCGAGCGCGTTCACGAGCCGGTCGCCCGCGTCGAACGTGTAGCCGACCAGGCCGTGCTCGCCGGCCGGGAGGCCGGTGCCGAGGGCGGCGATGCTGGTCGCGGTGCTGGACGGGAACCCGGCGGTGATCGGCGATCCCGCGAGCGAGGCCAGGAACGGGGCGGTGTCGGCGTGGGCCCGGAGGAGTTCCCAGCCGAGGCCGTCGACGAGCAGGAGGCAGACGCGGCGGGCAGCCGGAACGCCGAGCACGTCCACGGCGCCGGGGACGTCCAGCCCGGCCAGCAGCGACGGCACCACGTCGGCGAGCGCGCCCGACCCGTAGCGGGGGATCTCCATCGCCCGACCCTATCGGCCCAAGCCCCGACGGCGTCGGCATCTCCTGTGGTAGACCGGAATCGGTGATCATCGCGGTGGACTCGACCCGACCGAACGGAGCTGGCCCCTGATGCGCGTCCTGTTCTCCAGCCTGGGAACCCACGGCCACACCTATCCCCTGCTGCCGCTGGCCAGAGCGGCGAGAGCGGTCGGGCACGAGGTCGTGTTCGCGACCGACGCGAGTCTGGCCCCCGCGCTGGCGGGACTGGAGGCGGTGGAGGCCGGTGCCAGCATCCGCGAGGTGTTCGGGCAGCTGCCCGCCGAGTTCGCCGAGAAGCGCGACCTGCTCACCATGCAGGCGGAGGTGTTCGGTTCGGCCCTGCCGCGCCGGTTCTACGCCGATCTCGTGCCGATCGTGGAGCGGTTACGACCGGACCTGGTGGTCCACGAGTACGGCAACCCCGGAGCCGGGCTGGCCGCGCTGGCCGCGGGCGTTCCCGCGCTGTGCCACGGTTTCGGGTTCGCGACCAACGGCTTCGAGGTGGCGGCCGAGCGGTTCGGGCAGGTCGCCGCGGAGCTGGGGTTCGACGTGCCCGCGAGCTTCCTGCTCGGGAACCGGCTGATCGACGTCTGCCCGCCGTCGCTGCGAACCTCGTCCGACGAGGTGGTCGACCTGCGCCTGGTGCCGTTCGCCGAACCGGGCGAAGTGGTGCTGCCCGAGGGTGACCGGCCGCTGGTGTACCTGACGCTGGGCACGGCGTTCGGCTCGGTGGAGGTGCTGCGGACCGCGATCACGGGGTTGGCGGCGCTGGACGTCCGGCTGCTCGTCTCGACCGGACCCACGGTGGACGCGGGCCAGTTCGCGGACGTGCCGGACAACGTCCTGATCCGCTCCTGGGTGCCGCAGGCGGACCTGCTCCGGCACGTGGACCTCGTGGTGCACCACGGCGGCAGCGGCACGACGCTGGGCGCGATGGTCGACGGCGTGCCGCAGCTCGTGCTGCCGCAGGGGGCCGACCAGTTCACCAACACCGCCGTCGTGGAGAAGGCCGGGGTGGGCGAGGGGCTCCAGGGCGACGACGTCACCGCCGAGGCCGTGGGCACGAGGGCGCGGGCGCTGCTGGCCGACGAGGCCGTGCGGGACGCCGCACGGGCGCTCGCGGCCGAGATCGCCGCCATGCCCTCGCCCGAGGACGTGGCACGACGGCTCCCCGACTACGCGGGCTGAGCGAGGAGAGCGGCGGCACTAAAAAGTTCGCCCGAAGGCGAATTTTCCCTGAGTGAGAAGGAAGTGCCGCCATGGCCTCGCGTGCCGACGATATCACCGAGGCGGGGAACCGCCTCGGTGATATCGGTCAGAGCGGCACGAGCTCGCTCAACCGGTCGAGCGCGTACACGTCGGAGTCCTCGGGCAGGCCGTCCGGCCGTTCGACGCCGATGTAGGTGACCGGCCCGGTGGTCCCCTCGCCCGCCTTGCGGCGCAGCAGGTCCACCAGGTAGCCGAGGGTCAGGTAGCGGCGGTCCACGGTGGCGCGCACCAGGAGCGTCGCGACGGACTGGTTGGCCTCGACCCGGTTGAAGCTCGGATCGCCGGTCAGGTGCAGGTGCAGCCAGAACGCCGACCACGTGCCGTCGTCGGCGCGCGCGAACACGACCGGCAGCGCGACGCGGCCGGTGCCGCGCAGGTCGGACTTCACCCGCACCGCGCGCGCCTCGAACGGCATCCCGCGCTGGTCCGCCTCCAGGGTCTGGAACCCGAAGAAGGACTCGGCGACCTGGTGGAACCCCTCGCCGGAGTAGACGTTCACCTGCGGCACGAGGTAGCGGGCGGTCACCTTGGCCAGGTCCAGCTCGATGAACTCCGAGGCGCCGTCCTCGGCCGAGGTGATGTCGCCGGAGTGCACTCCCCCGACCGCGGTGAGGCTGGTCCACGACAGCTGGCCCGCGTCCTCGAAGTCGTCGTCCAACATCTGCACCGACAGGTCGAAGTCCGTGGTCCGGCTCTCCTCATGCCAGTACATGAAGAAGCGCAGCACGTCACCGTCGACCGGGACGCGCGAACCGCGCGGCACGACGCCGAAGCCGCGGCCGGTCGCCTTGGCGGACAACGGGATCGCGAGCGGCAGCACGTCCGGGTCGACCACCAGCCGGTCCACGGCGGGCAGGCGGCGCAGCAGTTCGTCGTCCAGCAGCGCGCACAGCCGCGCCACCACGTCGTCGGCCAGCGGCGCCCGCTCGTCCGCCGCCACCCACGCCCTGCCCTGCCGGTTGGTGAACACGCGGGCGACGTCCGGCGTGCGCCGGTTCTCCAGGTGTTCGCGCAGCGACAGCAGCACCCGCCCGGACACCTGGCCCAGCACCTCGGCGAAGGCCGTGACGGCCCGGTCGGCCGGGAGGTCCGACCGGAGCAGGCGGTCCAGGTTCCGCACCAGCATCCCCGGCGCGGTCCGCAGCAGGTCGAGCGCGCGTCCGGGGTCGCCGTCGCGGAACGCGACCTCGACCCGCCCGGCGAGCGACCGCGCCTCCTTGTCGCCGCGCGCGACGGCGAACACGTCCCGAGCGTGCGGCAGCAGCGGGTACTCGTGCGGGTGCAGGCGTTCGCCGAGCCGCTTCCACGCCTCGCGGTCCTTGCGCACGTCGCCGAGCTTGCTCGCGGCGACCGCGTCCAGCGCCCGCATCAACGCCCCGCGCACGGGTCGGCGGAACGACCGGAAGCGCGTCGGCGTCTCCAGCGTCACGTCCCCGTCGGACAGCGCGCACGCCAGCCGCAGGACGTCCGTGACCGTGTCCACGAGCGGCGCGGCCCCGGCCTCGACGCGGACCCGGTTGACCACCGCGCGGTTCTCCCGGACGGGGATCTCCTCGGGCTGCTCACCGTCCACACAGGACAGGGCGAGCGAGCCGAGCGCGACGAGGTCGTGCTCCGCCAACGGGATGGGGCTGCCCGCGAGCGCCAGGTACAGCGCGCGCTCCTCCTCGGCGAGCGGGCCGCCGAGGTGCAGCACGGTCACCCGGTCCTTGGCCGAGGCGATCAGCTCCTCGTGCGCGGCCAGCAGCTCCTCGTAGGTGTGCTGGTAGCTCCCGTACAGCGGCAGGTCGAGGAGGTTCACGACCTCGCCGCCGGGGTGCCCGGCGTCGCGCAGGCACTCCGCCCAGAACTCCAGGGTGTCCGGCACGTTCGCCGGGAAGTCCAGGAAGTAGGTGTTGTGCCGCACGTGGGCGCCCACCAGTTCCCGCACCGCGGCCAGCACCCGGTCCGCCACCGCGCCCGCGTCCTCCACTCCGGACAGGTGCGCGAGCAGCGGCCCGGACAGCGTGAACCCCGCCGACAGCAGGGCGGAATCCAGTTGGCGGGCCACGGCCGCGCCGTCGCCGGGTGCCCCGTCCGACCGGGGCACCCGCAGCGCGCGCTGGATGATCAACGACTCCGACATGCGGTCAGCTAACCAGCACGCCCTCCGCGACGTCATCCGACTTCCCCAGTTCGCGGAGGCGGTCGACGATGAGGTCGACGTCCGCCTTCGTGGTGCGGTGGTTGGTGACGCAGACGCGGATGCCGTCGTGCCCGTCCACCAGCGCGGGCCCGAGCAGCGCCGTGCCCTCGGCCGCCAACGTCGCCAGCACCTCCGTGTGGTCGACGCCCCGCATCCGGAAGCACACGGCGGTCAGCACGACCGGCGCGAGCAGGTCCAGACCGGGCGTGGCCTCCACGCGCTCGCCGAGGTGGCGCGCCAGGTCCAGGCACCGCTCGGTCGCCTCGCGGAACGCGTCCACGCCGAACGCCCGCAGCGCGCTCCACACCTTGAACGCCTTGAAGTCGCGGGACAGCTGGAGGCCGTGGTCCATGTAGTCGGTCATCAGCGGGTCGTCGGCGACGGTGAGGTAGGACGAGCTGAACGCGAACGCGGCGCGGAGCTTGGCGGCGTCGCGCACCAGCAGGCAGCCCGCCTCCAGCGACGCGAACAGCAGCTTGTGCGGGTCCAGGGTGATCGAGTCGGCCCGCGCGCACCCGCCCAGGAGTTCGCGCTTCTCCTCCGCCAGCAGGAACAGCGCCCCGTACGCGCCGTCGACGTGCAGCCACAGGTCCTCCGCCTCGCACAGGTCGGCGATGGCGTCCAGCGGGTCGACCGAGCCGGTCGTCACGGTGCCGGACGTGGCCACGACGCAGAACGGCCGCAGCCCCGCGCGCCGGTCGGCGGCGACGGCCTCGGCCAGCGCGTCGACCCGCATCCGGTACCGGTCGTCGGTCGGGACGTGCCGCACGTGGTCGATCCCGAGGCCGAGCACGACCGCCGCCTTGTCGACGCTGCGGTGCGCCTCCTCCGAGGTGTAGACGACCAGCGGCGCTCCTCCGCCTTGCAACCCCGTGGCGCGGAAGTCCGGCGCGCGGTCGTGCAACGCGGTCGCTAGGCCGGTCAGGGTCGCGAGCGAGCCGCCGCCGGTGAGGATGCCGCCCGCCGTCGACGGGAAGCCGACGACGTCGCCGAGCCACGCGAGCACCGACCGCTCGATCACGCTCGCGGCCGGGGAGAGCTGCCAGAAGTTGCAGTTCTGGTTGATCGTCGCGGCGACGGCCTCGGCGTACGGGGCGATCCCGTTGGGCGGCCCCAGGACGTACGCGAGGAACCGCGGGTGGGCGACCGCGGTGGAGTTCGGCAGGACCGTGTCGACGATCTCGTCGAACAGGCCGTCGACGCCGATCCCCTTGTCCGGCATGGGGGTGTTGAGGAGTTCGGTCAGTCGCGGCCGGTCGAGGTCCGGCAGGAGGTGCGAGGTCGGCAGCCCGCGCTCGTGGTCGTCCAGCAGCGCCAGCAGCCGAGCACCGGCTCGGTCTCGTTCCCCGTCGTTCAGCACCAGGCTCATGATTGGCAGAGTAGGAGAATCCGACGAGCACCCGATGCCAAGTTTCGCCACGTCAGCGCGTTTCAGTAGCATGATCTGCCATGGACAGGGTGGATCGCGCAATTCTCGACCAGCTCCAGCGCGACGGTCGGCTGACGAACACCGACCTGGCCGACCGGGTGGGGCTGTCGCCGTCGCCGTGCCTGCGCCGGGTGCGGGCGCTGGAACGGGCGGGCGTGATCACCGGGTACCGCGCCGACGTGGACCAGGCTGCGCTCGGCCGCGGCTTCCGGGTCCTGCTGCACATCGACATGGCGGTGCAGGACCGGGCGACGATCGAGGCGTTCGAGGCGGAGGTCGCCGGGATCGACGCGGTCGTCGAGTGCCTGCGCATGTTCGGCCAGCCCGACTACCAGCTGTGGGTGGCCGTGGCGGACCTGGCCGCCTACGAGCAGCTCTACATCAGCAGGCTGACCGGGCTGCCGGGCGTGGCGCGGACGAACTCGCAGTTCCCGATGAAGCGGGTGAAGTAGCGCCCTGGCGGGACCGGGTCCCGCCAGGGCGCGCGATCAGATGCCCAGCTGGGTGTTGTAGTGCTGGTTGTCCCAGAACAGCCACTCCTCGGTCATGACGCCCTTGCGCCAGTGCCCCACCGTCGCCATGTCGAGCGTGAACGACTTGCCGGTGGGCTGGATGACGCCGCCGTCGGCCAGCGGCATCGGCCGGGTGAAGGTGCCCTTCATGACGCCGGTGACCGAGGTCAGGTCGCCGGAGGCCATCTTGATCGGGTGGACGCGGATGTTGGTGTCCGGCGCGAAGACGAACAGGAACTTCAGGTCCGAGATGTGCTTCTCGATGCCGTCGGTGAAGTGCCCGTCGGGCCAGTGGACGCGGATGTCCTTGGCGTGGCTCTCCCCCAGCCTGGCCCACTTCTGGTTGGTGAACACGTCGAAGTCCAGCTCGTCGAACGTCTTGAGGTTCCTGCGCTCCTCGGCGCTGCCGTGCCAGAAGTTCTCGCCGGTGGCCGCGCCGGAGGTGGCACTGCCCGCCACCGCGCTGATCGCCAGCGCGCCCAGCGTGGTGCCGCCCGCGGCCAGAAGACTGCGCCTGTCCATGATCTGCCCCAATCGTTGAGAAGTCAGCTATCAACTTCAGTGACTAAAACACTGCCGCGTCAATGCCTGACATGTCAACAGTTGCGTGAGTGCACTACTTCACGGGACGGGCGGGAATAGCGGGCCGGTCAGCCCTCGGTGGCGGCCTGGAGCTTCGCCAGGACGCGGTCGAACGCCACGAGTTCCTTCGCCGTGAGCACACCGAGCGCCTGGTGCAGCCCCTCGACGTGCACGCCGACGGCGTCGTGCAGCTTGGCCAGACCGGCCTCGGTGATGCCCGCGTAGAGCACGCGCCGGTCACTCGGGCACGGCCGCCGCTCGACGAACCCGGCGGTCTCCATGCGGTCGATCAACCGGGTCACGCCACCGGTCGTGAGCACGATCTGCCCCGCCAGCACGCCCATCGCGAGCTGGCCGTCCTCGGACCGGGCCAGGCGCAGCAGGACTTCCATCCACCCCAGCGGCAACGACGCGCGCTCCTCGAGCACCTGCCCGAGCGAGCGCTGGAGCCTGCCCGAGACCTCGACGAGACGCCCGAAGGTCGTCAGCAGCGGGTCGTCCAGCGGGGACTCGTCGTTCACCACCGACCAACCATATCCCAGCCGTCAGACCAGTCGGTTTGTTTCCGACGCATCCGGGGGGCCGGTTCGGCGGGTGATCACGCTCATATGCCAGCCGGGAACAGGGCTGGGAGCTGCGTTTATCACCGATCGGGATGAATACCAGCACCAGGTGTCGTTGGACGTGATCGGACCTCGCGCGCACGCTCGACGGAGTCCGACACCGCTCCACAGGAGGCAGCAGCCATGACCGACCCGGCCACCACGCTCACCCGGCCGAAGGCGGCGACCCGACCGCTGGTGGGGGCGGGCCGCGGGTTCTGGGTGATCGCGATCGCGTTCCTCGTCGCGATGGCGTTCTCCACCGTCCCGACCCCGCTCTACGTGCTCTACCAGCAGCGCGACCACTTCTCCTCGTTCGTCGTCACGGTGCTGTTCGCCGCGTACGCGGTCGGCGTGGTGCTCAGCCTGTTCCTCGCGGGCCACGTCAGCGACTGGGTCGGCAGGCGCAAGGTCCTCGTGCCCGCGCTGCTCCTCGAAGCCGCGGCGGCGGTGCTGTTCCTGGTCGCCACGACGGTGCCGGAGCTGTTCATCGCCCGGCTGCTGACCGGTGTCGGCGTCGGCATGATCACCGCGACCGCCACCGCCTACCTGTCCGAACTGCACACCACCCACCGGCCGGGTTCCGGGCTGGGCCGCGCTGAACTGGTGGCCACGGCCGCGAACCTCGGCGGGCTCGGCCTCGGCACGCTCGTGTCCGGCGTCCTGGCCCAGTACGTGACGGGCCCGTTGACGACGTCCTACGCGGTGTTCCTGGTGCTGCTGCTGGTGAGCGCGGCATTGGTCGCCCTCGTGCCGGAGACGGTCGCGGTGGAGTCGCGGACCTACCACCCGCAGCGGGTGTCGGTGCCGGAACTGGCCAGGGCGCACTACTTCGCCGCCGGTGCCGCCGCGTTCGCGTCCTTCGCGACGCTGGGCCTGTTCACCTCGCTGGCCCCCGCGTTCGTCGCGAACACCCTGCACCTGCCGTCACGGGCGCTCGCCGGCGCGGTCGCGTTCCTGGTGTTCGGCTCCGCCGCGTCGACCCAGATCCTGTTCCGCCGCACCAGGACCCGCCACCAGCTGGCGATCGGCATCGGCCTGATGAGCGCGGGGCTCGCGGTCGTGACGGCGGCGCTGTTCGCCGCGTCCCTGCCGCTGTTCCTCGTCGGCGGGGTGGCCGCGGGCGCGGGCATGGGCGTGCTGTTCAAGGGGTCGATCTCCACGGTCGCGGCGCTCGCGTCGCCGACCTCGCGCGGCGAGGCCCTGGCCGGGCTGTTCCTCGCGGGCTACCTCGGCCTGGCCGTGCCGGTGCTGCTGCTCGGGCTGGCCACGCAGTACGTCGCCGCGCCGTTCGCGCTGCTCGGGTTCTCCGCCGTCGTGCTGGTGATCTCGGCGGCCGCCGGGCGCAGGCTGTTCAAGGACTAGCGCGCACGTAGCCGTCGACCATGGTCAGCAGCGCGCGCAGGGCGGCGCTCGGTCGTCGGGTCGCGGAGGTGGCGAGGGACAGCGTCCAGCGCAGGTCCACTCCGGACAGGGCGACCGGGCGCACGTCGTCGGCCAGCACCAGGTCGAAGTCCGGCACGAGCGCGACGCCGAGCCCGTGGTGGACGTAGTCCGGCACCGCGTTCAGGTGCGCGACCTCCAGCGCCACCCGCCGCTGCACCCCGGCGGCGGCGAACGCCCGGTCCACCAGCACCCGGTTGCCCCACCCCGGCGGCGAGTCGACGAACTCCTGGTTCGCCAGGTCGGTCAGCCGCACCGACGCCCGGCCCGCGAGCGGGTGGTCGTCGCGCAGCAGGAGCACGATCGGGATGTCCAGCAGCTCGCGGGCCGCCACCCCGGCGGGCGGGGAATCGCTGAGCGCCAGGAAGGCCACGTCCAGCTCACCGTCCACAAGGGACTTCGCGAGGCCGCTCGTCCCGCTGGTGGCGGCGCGCAGCCGGATCGTCACCTCGGGGTGCTCCACGTGGTAGCGCCCGAGCAGCGCGGGCAGGTCGACGAGCGTCAGCCCGGTCATGGTGCCGAGGTTGATCGTCCCCCGCACACCCGCCACGACCTCCTGCACGGCGTCGCGGGCGGCCTGCGCCGCGTCCAACGTGGTCCGCGCCTCGCGCAGCAGCGCGCGCCCCGCGTCGGTGAGCGCCACGTCCCTCGTGGAGCGGTCGAACAGCGGGGCCCCGAGTTCGCGCTCCAGCGCGCGGATCACGGTCGACACCCCGGACTGCACCACCCGCAGCCGTCGTGAGGCGCGGGTGAAGCTCAGCTCCTCGGCGACCGCGACGAAGTACTCGAGGTGGCGCAACTCCATCGGCGGAGTATCGCCGATGTGACGCGCGAGTCGCGAACCGGAGCCGTCGACGCGATTAGGCTGAACGGGTGCGTGACATCGCGGTCTTCTCCGGCACTGCCCACCCCGAACTCGCGGCCGAGATCTGTGCCCACCTCGGAACGCCGCTGCTGCCGACCCGCGTCCAGCGGTTCGCCAACGACTGCCTCGAAGTCCAGCTCCAGGCGAACTGCCGGGAGCGGGACGTGTTCATCATCCAACCGCTCGTCCCACCCGTCCAGGAGAACCTCGTCGAGCTGCTGCTGATGCTCGACGCCGCCCGCGGGGCGTCCGCCGCCCGCACCACCGTGGTCATGCCGCACTACGCCTACGCCCGATCGGACAAGAAGGACGCTCCCCGCATCTCGATCGGCGCCCGCCTGGTCGCCGACCTGCTGGTCACGGCGGGCGCGAACCGCGTGCTCGCGATGACCCTGCACTCGCCGCAGGTGCACGGCTTCTTCAGCATCCCCGTCGACCACCTGCACGCGCTGCGCGAACTCGCCGCGCACTTCAAGCAGTACGACCTGTCCAACACCGTCGTGGTCTCCCCCGACCTCGGCAACGCCAAGGAGGCAGCGCACTTCGCCCGCATCCTCGGCGTGCCCGTGGCGGCGGGCGCGAAGCAGCGGTTCGCCGACGACAAGGTGCACATCAGCGCGGTGATCGGCCAGGTGCGCGGCAAGGACGTGATCGTCCTGGACGACGAGATCGCCAAGGGCAGCACCGTCGTGGAGCTGCTGGACCGGCTGCGGGAGCGGGAGAGCGGCACGATCCGCGTGGCGTGCACGCACGGCCTGTTCTCCGACGGCGCGCTGGAGCGGCTCGGCGCCGAACCGGACGTGCTGGAGATCGTGTGCACGAACACCGTGCCGATCGCCAAGGAGAAGCACGTGCCGAAGCTGAAGGTCCTGTCCGTGGCCGGTCCGCTGGCCGAGGCCATGCGCCGCATCCACAACGGCGAGTCGGTGAGCACCCTGTTCGAGGCCCCCTAACTTCACGGGTGGGGTACCCCTGCCGAGGCCCGGATCGCATGACGATCCCGTTGTGCGCCACTACCTTCGGTGCACCACCTTTGCTGACTCCGGAGGCAAGAAATGGCTACTCGCGACACGGCATGGTCCGCCGGCACGCCATGCTGGGCCGACCTCGGCGCCGACGTCGACAAGGCCAGAGAGTTCTACTCGGCGCTGTTCGGCTGGGAGGTCGAACAGCTCGAGCCGGTCGAGATGGGCTACTGGTCGGCGAAGCTCGGCGGCCGCAACGTCGTCGGTCTCGGCGTCCAGCAGGACACCTCGCAGCCCCCGTCGTGGACGACCTACCTCGCGACCGCCGACGTCGAGGCGACCGCCGCGAAGGTCGTGAACGCGGGCGGCCAGATCCTCGTCGAGCCCACGCACGTCATGGGCCAGGGCAGCATGGCCATCGCGCTCGACCCGTCGGGCGCGGTGTTCGGCCTGTGGCAGGCCGGTGAGCACACCGGCTTCCAGATCGCGACCGAGCCGGGCGCGGTCGCGTGGAGCGAGAACATGAGCCACGACTTCGAGGGCAACAAGAAGTTCTACGCCGAGGTGTTCGGCTTCGCCTACGACGACCTCAGCTCCGGCGACTTCCAGTACTCCGCCGCGTCCCTCGGTGGCGAGGCCGTGGCGGGCATCGGCGGCGCGTTCCCCGAGGCGCCGTCGTCGTGGGTCACGTACTTCTCCGTCGAGGACACGGACGAAGCCGTCGCGAGGATCGCCGAACTCGGCGGCCACGTGATCCTGCCCCCGTCCGACAGCCCCTACGGCCGTTCCGCCCTGGTGAGCGACGACCAGGGCACCGTGTTCGCGGTCATCGCGAACTGACGGCAGAGGGGGTGGGGTTCTTCAAATAGTACTTCACCCCCTCTATCGGTTTGGGGTGGTCATACCGCCTGAACCGATAGTGAATTTTGATCTTCCCCATCAAACGATGGATTGGATCAAGCGAGGCGACATCATCGGCTGGCAAGATCAACCAAGACAAGTCTCCAAAGCCCGCCAGGAGAGCAAGATCGATCTCATTTTGATAGGTGATCTCCACTATCCGAACATCCGACAGGTATTTTAGCCCGCGAAGTTCGCCAGGACTATGAACCGTAATTTCTACAATGGGAAACTTGGACAAAACGTTCCGAGCGTACTCTTCCTCGTCAAACTTTGACCAGTTCCCGATCAGTTCGCGCTGAACCCCCACACGCTTGTCGGTTGTGTACGGCACCAAGAGCCGCATCGCTTCGGCTGACCCAGTATCGGCGATGGCCCGAATCGTCGCGACGGTCTCCTTTACTGTCCGAGGCTTGGCGGCCGCAAGCAGATCGATGACAAATGCCCCGGCAGAGGAGAAGGACTTGGCTGCGGTCAGCGATTTCGGTGGCAGCAATGCCTCTGCGCGGCGATGGATCTCCGACCGCAGCGCTTGACCCAGTTCGGTCGCGGTCTCCAGGCTGGCGAGCGCCAGTAGATTGAGGGTGTCCTCGTTCTCCCTCTCATTGTCCGCACGATCGAGGAGTCCGGAGAACAGCGCCTCTCGCTGTCGCAGCGATGCGTGACCGACTGCCATCACCACGACCTCGTGCCACTGGTCGAGATCTGCGTGACTGACCACCACACCGATGTCATCGGCGTTCTTCACCGCCGTTCCCGCAGCCAGGTATTCCTGGAAAGTGCGGTGCACGAAGTCGACTCGGCCGTCCACCGGCTCACGCAACAATCCCGAGCGCTCCAGCAGGTGGCGGTAGACCTCCCGCCCACCCGCCTCGACCTGCGGCATCGCGCTGAGCTTGCGGTCGAACTGTTCGATCGCCTGCGGCATCTCGGCGTCGCTGTACCCGTTGCGGATCAGCCAGTACGCGAAGTCTCCGAGGATGAGAGTCTTCTCGGTTCGGTCCAGCCCCACGAGCTTGTCGATCCCACGCTCGTTGTCCCGACGCTCCAGGAGCATCTGCAACGCCACGTCGTACAACTCCATCCGACTGTTGGGCAGTGCGGCACGACGATCCTTGTGCAGTGCGCACAACAGGGCGCAGAGCAAGGGGTATCCGGCGAGTTTGCGCAGGTGGGTTCGAGTGTCCAACTGCGCGGTCAAGCCGCGCTGGTAAGTGTCGATCTCCGCCTTTGCCTCATCGTCCACGCAGACCGAGCGCATGGCGTCATGCCAGCGCTCCACGAAGACGCGCACGTCGTGCGGTGACATCGGTTGGAGATCGAGCACCGTGAACTTCTCGCCGTGCAGCCATTCCGGTTGTGCGGCACCAGGTCGGGAAGTGACCACGAAGCGGGCTTCGGGGAACGCGCCGACCAGGTCGCGCAGCCACGACCTGACCTCGTCGCGTCGATCGGGAGCCAGTTCGTCCACACCATCGACCAGGAGCACGGCTCGTCCATCACGCAGCCGCTGCTGCACCCAGCCCTTCGGCATCTCGTCGGAGATGTGCCTGCCGACCTCGTCCAGGAACCGCTCCGGGGCGGGTAGTTCACGATCGGCGTACCGGCGCAAGGGCACGAAGAACGGGATGGTGCCGTTCCACTCGTTCAAGCTCGGCGGGAAGTCGCCGAGGGCGCTGCGCACGGCGATCCAGTGCAGGAGGGTGGTCTTGCCGAGGCCCGCCTCGCCGCGAATGAAGAGCCTGCGGTCGCCCGCGAGCAGTTCCTCGACTCGACTCCCCTGCCCCAGTTCGTCGGAGGACGCGGTGAGGCTGATGTACGCCACCGAAAGCGGGTAGCGCCTGCTCGCGTCCGCGAGGGTGACGCCGAACATCTCGACCTGGTCCAGCTTGCGGGCGACCAACTGCCGGTAGTCGTAGTCGAAGTCGGCGCTGCGATCACGTTGCGGCAGGCGGGCCAGGACTTGGCGGATGCCGTCGAGGATCTCCCGGTCCCGCCGAAGCAGTTCGGTCAGCGCGCTCGAGGAGAACGCGGGAAGGCCGCGGGAGATCTCGATGACGTACCCGCAGCACTCCCGGAGAAGCAGGTCGTACAAGGCAGTGGCGTCCGCGCTGAGCAACTTCGACTGGGCAGGGACCCGGCCGCGGATGGACTTGTCGAGGTGGCGGGCGTCCAGGTCGGCGGCGAACAGGTCCGCGTCGACCAGCGGCGCTTGGTCGAATGTGTCCCGCACAGCGTCGATCGCGGCCAGGCGTTCGTTCTCCGGGAGGCCGCGGAACTCGGCGTCGATGATCGGTTCCACGCGTTCGACCACGGCCTCGGCGAAGCTGTCGATCATGCGGTTGAACTTGCGCTGGTCGAGTTGCTTGGTCAGTCGCCCGGACAACACGTCGACGGCGCTGGCGGTCACCTCGGCGGCGATCTTCCGATCACCCAGCCACAGTTTCGCGGCGGTGCGCACGGCGACGGTGCCCAGGCTGATTAAGGCGGCTTCGATCGACATCGGGCCATCTAACCAAAGCGGTCCTACTGCTCCGCGCGGCGGCGCTGGTGTTCGACCACGTCGTTGAACATCGACTTGAACTGCGCGTAGGCCTCGGGGCCGAGGCGGCGGGCGTGGCGGCGTTCCATGCCCGCGACGAACGTGTCGGCGGCGCGCATCTGGTCGAGGCCGCGGTCGGTGGGGCAGATCAGCTTGGCGCGGCGGTCGGCCGGGTCGGGGCGGCGTTCGACGTAGCCGAGGCGTTCGAGCTCGTCGACCACCGTGCCGATGACCTGCTTGTGGACGCCGGAGAGCTTGGACAGGTCGGTGGCGCGGACGCCGTCCTTGTCCAGGTAGGCGAGCACGGCGCCGTGGCGGGGGTGCAGGTCGGCGAAGCCCTTCTCCGCGAAGGTCGAGAACATCTCGCGCTGGACAGCGAACAGGAGCCTCCCGGCCAGCACGCCCAGATCGGGTTCGGCGACTGTCCGGTCGGTGCGCGTGCCCATGCGTGGTCTCCTCGGCGTTCCCGGTCGTTGACAGTCAAGTCTAGGTGTCGTCCTTCCTTGTTACTGTCCGAACGTGGAGCTTCCTCCGTTCGGAACGGAATCGCGGGCGCGCTGGGAGGCGGTGGCGGACCACCTGCTCGACTCGGTCGTGCCGTTCGCGTCGCCGGGGTTCGCGCTGATCTCCTTGCCAGGGCGGCAAAGCGCGGCCGGGGCGCTGTCGGACGGGCTGGAGGGGTTCGCCCGGACGTTCCTGCTCGCGGGGTTCCGGATCGGCGGGGCGCGGGGCGCCGTGCCGCCCGCGCTGGTCGAGCGGTACGCGGAGGGGCTGGCCACCGGGACCGATCCGGCGTCGCCGTTCGCGTGGCCCGCGCTCGCGGACCTGTCGCAGCAACTCGTGGAGGCCGCGTCGATCGCGCTCGCGCTGCACGAGACGCGGCCGTGGCTGTTCGACCGCCTCTCCCCCGCGGTCCAGGGACGGGTCGTGGACTGGCTGGCCGGGTTCGCCGGGAAACGCGTGCACGACAACAACTGGGTGCTGTTCCGGGTCGTCGTCGGGCAGTTCCTGGCGTCGGTCGGCGGGCCGCACGACCCGGCGGAGATCGCCGCCGACGTGGCGCGGGTGGAGCGCTGGCACGTCGGCGACGGCTGGTACACCGACGGCGACGGGGCGAACTTCGACTACTACTGCGGCTGGGCGATGCACCTGTACACCGTGCTGTGGGCGCGGATGGCGGGCGACGAGACCAGGCTCGACGTCTACCGCGAACGGCTGCGCGCGTTCCTCGGCCACCACCGGCTGCTGTTCGCCCCCGACGGCGCCCCGGTGCACCACGGGCGGTCGTTGACCTACCGGTTCGCGACGGTCGCGCCGTTCTGGCTGGGCGCGCTGGTCGACGCCACGCCGTTGGCCCCTGGCGAGACCCGGCGGCTCGCGAACGCGACGCTGCGGCACTTCGTGGCACGCGGCGCGCCGGACGACGCCGGGCTGTTGAGCCTGGGCTGGCACCGGCCGTTCCTGCCGACGACGCAGCCGTACTCCGGGCCGGGGTCGCCGTACTGGGCGAGCAAGGCGTTCCTCGGGCTGCTGCTGCCGCCCGAGCACCCGGTGTGGACCGCGCCGGAGGAGACGAGCCCCGTCGAGCCGGTCGTGGCGCTGCCCGAGCCCGGCTGGCTGGTGCAGACGACCGGCGACGGGATCGTGCGGCTGCTCAACCACGGCACGGACCACCACCGGACCGGCGATCCGCACTACGCGAGGCTCGCCTACAGCACGCACACCGGTCCGGGGTTCGAGTCCACTGTGGATGGTCACGTCGCGGTAGTCGGCCCGTCCGGTGTGCCGTCGCGGCGGGAGCGGATCGACCGGATCGGGCCGGGCGCGTCCGGGTACACCGCGACGATCCCCGAGGGACCGGTGGAGGTGCGGACGGCGTCGCTCGTGCGCGGCGCGTGGGAGGTGCGGGTGCACCGGGTGACCGCGCCCGCGGGGTGCGTGGTCCGCGACGGCGGGTACGCGGTGGCGGACGACCCGACCGTCGCGGTGACGCGGCACGCGGTCGCCACCTCCCCCGACGGGCTGACCAGCGCCGTCGTCGCGCTGCACGGCTGGGAGTCCGCGGGCGTCGCGCGGGAGGAGGCGGGCACGGCGTTCGGCCCCGCGTCCGCCGCGCCGTACGTGGTGTCCGGGCCGGTGACGTCGAGCCCGTCGTGGCACGTCAGCCTGGTGGCGCTGACCCGGTCGGCGGTGTCGCCGGAGGACTTGGCGGACGCCGTGCGGGTGGACGTCGGCACGAATCGGGTGGCGATCACGTTCCCCGGCGAGGACGCTGTCGCCGTCGCGCTCTAGGAAGTCGCGGGGAACGAGGACAGAAGGTGTCCGCGATGGTTCCTAGAGTAGTGGTCGACGGACGAACGGATCAGAAGGCGGAGACCATGACCAGCACCCTCACCACCGGCGAACGCGCGGACCTGCTGGAGACGCTGGCCAAGCACCGGTTCTTCCTGCGCCACACGGTGCGCGGGCTCACCGACGAGCAGGCGGCCGACCACCCGACCGTGAGCGCGCTGTCGCTCGGCGGGCTGATCAAGCACGTCGCGAACACCGAGGCGGCGTGGGCGCGGTTCATCGTCGGCGGCGCGGAGCTGATGGAGACCGGCGCGATCCCGTGGGACGAGCAGCACCGGATGCTGCCGGGCGAGACCCTGGCCGGGCTGCTGGACTCCTACGAGGAGGTCGCGCGCAAGACCGACGAGCTGGTCGCGACGCTGCCGGACCTCGACGCGTCCCACCCGCTGCCGGTCGCGCCGTGGTTCGAGGCGGGCAAGACCTGGTCCGCCCGCCGCGTCCTGCTGCACCTGATCGCCGAGACCTCGCAGCACGCGGGCCACGCCGACATCCTGCGCGAGTCGATCGACGGCGCGAAGTCGATGGGCTAGCGGGCCCGCCAGGCGTCGAGCGCGGGCTTGAGGCCGTCCGCGAGCAGGGGCAACTGGGGCACGAGCGCGAGGCAGGCGACCACCTGGATCGCGGCGGCGGCGTTCACGACGGCCAGCACGTCGCGGTCCAGGGGCGGCAGGCCTCGGGCGGTGGCGGCGCGGTCGTAGGCGGCCTCGCCGTCGGGGCCGATCATGGCGAGGTCCAGTTCGACCGGGCCGGTCGTGACGAGTTCGAAGTCGGCGTGCAGGTCGCCGCCGACCGCCGGGACCAGGTTGTACGGCGGCGAGTCGCCGTGCACGGGCTGCACGCCGGCCGACCGGGAACCCGCGGGGCACCCCACCCGGGTGCCCCCCCCCCGCGCCACATAAGCCCACACCCCGCCGGCCCCGGCCCGGTGGGCGGGGGGGCGGAAGTCCGGGCGGGACGCCAGGAAGTCCAGGCTCTCGGTGACCCGGTGGTCGAAGGACGACAGGAACGGCAGGTCGCCGGGGTAGTCGCGGAGGGCCTCGTGCAGGTCGACCACGGCGGCGCAGTTGCGCTCGTAGTCCGGTTCGACTTCGCGGATCTCGACGAGCTGCCAGAACGTCATCGAGAAGCCGTCGCGGCCCACCGGCTCGCGCGGCACGAGCGGGCTGGGCGGGATCACCGGGAAGCCCAGGTCCGCGAGCCACCCGACGACGGCCAACTCGTCCCGTTGACGGCGGTCCTGGGCGGCGAGGTCGGCCTGGAACGACGGCGGTAGGACCGTCGGGACGCGGACGACGACCGGGGAGGGCGCGAGGTGCACGACGACGGAGAACACGTCGTGCAGGACCTTCGGGTCCGTCACCTCGAGACCGAGGTCGCGGCCCGCGCCGACGGCCGCGGCGAGAGCGCGGGAGGTGCGGGCGGCCAGGTCTTCGGGCGACAGGATTCCGGGCATATCGCCCATGCTGCCACCGGCGACCCGCTCGTCGCCTCCCATTAAGCAGGTGGGGCCGTCCGCTTCCTCGGACGGCCCCACCGTCCCACTAGAACTGCGGGACCGCCGTGACGGTGCGGCCGTTGAGCGGCTGGACCCCGCGGGCGTCGCCGCTGGTGAACAGGCTCTGGAACCGGGTGATGGTCGCCTGCGACACGGTCTTCTCGTTCATCAGGAACCACTGCACGCCCTCGGTGAACGGCGCGGTGGTCAGCGAGCCCTGGTAGCGGAACGTGGTGTGGTCGTTGGGCAGCAGCGCGTTGAGGTTGACGTCGTGCAGCGGGACGGTCTCCCCGCACTCCGGCGCGAGCTTCGCCAGCACCTTGTCCACCGCGGACGGCGCGCCCGCGCGCAGCGGCACGCCGATCACCAGGAGCTTGCCCGCGGCGCTCTGGTGCACGAGGTGCATCTCCATCGGGTCCGTGCGGCCGCCGAAGTGGTGCTCGGCGGGCGTGTGGAAGTGGAACTGCTTGAGGTCGTACCGCACGCCGGCGACGGTCACGTAGGCGACGCCGTCCGGGACGATGCCCTCCTCGGTCTCCTCGTGGTCGCGGGTGGCGCACCCGGTCGGGCTGGCCTGGTCCTTGCGGATGTACTCCAGCTCCACGTCGGTGTGCGGGTAGGAGATGTTCAGCCGCGGCTGCGACAGGTCGAGCCTGATCGAGCCCGCGGTGACGTTGATCGGGCTCTGCTGGGGGACCTGCGACTCCGCGGTGCCCGTGGACACGAACGTGACGGCGAGGGCCAGCGGGACGAGGGCGGCGGCAAGACGGCGTGGGGACACGGTGAGCCTTTCGGAGGCCGTGAGGGGCCGGGTCAGTCCCTCCGACAATCGACTTAATCGCCCAAAAGGGTGATTTGAGAGGACTCATCCTGCGTCTCCCAAGATCCGTCGACAAGTACCCCTAAACCGGGCATAGGGCGCATTCACCGGCGAAACACGCTAATTTCTCGCATTCGGGACGTGATCTGCGCTACTCGACGTTTCGCGGCGCGGGAATCGGGACGCAAACCTAGGATTCGGGCGGTGCCTGCCCGACGATCGCGCCTGTTGTCCGTTTTGCCGCTCCTGCTGACCGTGGTGACGCCCGCGCAGGCGGCGGCGGGGTCGTGCTCCGGGGTGACGGTCGCGGTCGACACCACGGGCGCGGGCGGCTCCGGCGTCGTGGTGCGGTGCGCCGCGGGTGATCCGGGGGACGCGCGGACCGCGCTCGAACGGGCGGGCTTCGCGGTGCGCTCGGGCACGGGGACCGGCCCGTACGGCGACCGCGACTACGTGTGCCACGTCGACGGGTTGCCCGCGGCCGACGCGTGCGGCGGGCACGTCACGGGGTCGGCGTCCTGGAAGGTGTGGCGGGTCGGCATCGACCCGGTCTCCTGGCGCGGCGGCGGGACCGGCGGCGGGCCGAGTGCGGTGCGGGTCTGCCCCGGCGGCGTGGTCGGGTTCAGCTTCGGCGGCGGGAGCCCGGACCGGCCGAACACCATGACGGTCTCCCCCGGCCACGTCGTCGGCGAGCCGGGGTGGGTGCCGCCCGCCTGTTGATCCTGGCTGGAGCCTCGCGCCGACGTGGCGTGCTCCGACCGGACTATTCTGGGAAGGGCACTGCTCGTCCAGGGAAAGGGTGCGGGTGGACTCGGCTGAGCGCACCAGTCCGGCGACGATCCGGTTCTCGGTACTGGGACCGCTGCGCGCGTGGCGAGCCGACGACGAACTCGATCTGGGGCCGCCCCAGCAACGCCTGGTGCTCGCTGTCCTGCTGCTGCACGCGGGCCAGCCCGTGGCCGTGCGCGAGCTGATCGACACCCTGTGGGGCGAGGACGCGCCCCAGAGCGCGATGAACGTGGTGCACCGGCACGTCGGCCAGTTGCGCCGGGTGCTGGAGCCGGACCTCGCGCCGCGGGCCAGCGGGAACTGGCTGGTGCGCGACGGGTCCGGCTACCGGCTCAAGGTGGAGGCGGACGCCGCCGACCTGCTGCGGTTCCGGGCGCTGGGCGGCCGGGCGCGCGAGGCCGTGGCGCGGGGCGAGCCCGCGGAGGCCGTGCGGCTGTTCCTGGAGGCGCTGTGCCAGTGGCACGGGCCGTGCGCGTCGGGGCTGCGGTCGCACTCCCCGTCGAACCCGGTGTTCAAGGCCGTGGACCAGGAGTGCGTGGCGACGGCCGTCGCGGCGGCGGACGCGGCGCTGAGCTGCGGGCAGGCCGCGGACCTGCTGCCGGTCGTGCGCACGCTGATCGCGCACGACCCGTTGAACGAGGAGCTGCACGCGCGGCTGATGCTGCTGCTCGACGCGTCCGGCCACCAGAGCGAGGCGCTGGGCGTGCACCGGGCCATCACCGAGCGGCTCGCCGAGGAACTCGGCGTCGATCCGGGCGCCGCTCTGCGCGCCGCGCACGACCGGGTGCTGCGGCCTCCCGCCGAGGCGAACGCGCCGGTGGTGCGGCCCGCGCAGCTCCCGAGGGACCTGTCGACGTTCAGCGGGCGCGACGAGGACCTGACCCGGATGCTCGCGTCGTTGGACGCGGCGGACCGGCCGATGACGGTGGGGCTCATCGACGGCATGCCGGGCGCGGGCAAGACCACGGTCGCCGTGCGGTTCGCCTACGAGGTCGCGAACCGGTACCCGGACGGCCAGCTGTTCGTGAACCTGCGCGGGTTCGACCCCGGCGGGGCCGTCATGGAGCCCGCCGAGGCGCTGCGCGGGTTCCTGTACGCGCTCGGCACGCCGGGCGGCCGCGTCCCGAACGACCTGGACGCGCAGACGGGCCTGTACCGCAGCCTGCTCAAGGACAAGCGGGTGCTCGTGGTGCTGGACAACGCCCGCGACGTGGAGCACGTGCTGCCGCTGATCCCCGGCTCGCCGCACTGCCTGGTGATCGTGACGAGCCGCAACCGGCTGACCGGGCTGGTGGCGGCCGAGGGCGCGCACCCGTTCACCCTCGACCCGATGCCGGTCGCCGAGGCCCGCGCGATGGTCGCGCTGCGGCTCGGCGAGGGGCGCAGCGCCCGTGAACCCACGTCGGTGGACCGGATCGTCGAGATGTGCGGACGGCTGCCGCTCGCGCTGGCCGTGGTCGCGGCCCGCGCGGCCACCTACCCGGACGTGCCGTTGAGCGCCATCGCCAGGGAGCTGCACGACGCGCGGGGCAGCCTGGACGCGTTCAGCTTCGACGACGCGAGCGACCTGCGCGCGGTGTTCTCCTGGTCCTACCGGACGTTGACGCCCAGCGCGGCACGGGTGTTCCGGATGCTGGCGCCGCACTGGGGCCAGGACATCTCGCTCGCCGCGAGCGCGAGCATGCTCGGCGTGCCGCTCCGCGAGGCCCGGACGGGACTGGCCGAGCTGACCCGGACGAGGCTGCTGACCGAGCACAAGCCGGGCCGCTTCCAGTTCCACGACCTGGTGCGCGCGTACGCGTTGGAACTGGGCGAGGAACTGGACTCCGCGGACGACCGGAGGGCGGCGACCCACCGACTCGTGGACCACTACCTCCAGTCCGCGCACACGATCCACCTGCTGCTGCGCCCGCACCAGCCCCCGCTGCCGCTCGACCCCCCGCTGGACGGCGTGACCCCCGAGACGGCACGGGACTACGACGCGGCGCTGACGTGGTTCGGCGTCGAGCAGCACGTCGTGGAGAGCGTGGTGGCGCACGCCGGGCGGGAGTACGCGAGCCAGGTGTGGCAGCTCGCCTTGACGTTGCAGCAGTACTTCCAGCGCAAAGGCCTGCACCACGACTGGGCCGCGACGATGGAAGCGGCGTTGAAGGCGGCGGTCGAGGTCGGCGACCGCGTCGGCCAAGCCCGGACGCAGCGGAGCCTGGCCGGGGCGCACTACTACCTGTGGGACAACCACCGGGCGCTGGAGCACCTCAAGCGGGCGGAGGAGCTGCTCGACGAGCTGGGGTGGGTGAGCGAAAAGGCTTACGTGCGAAGGAACATCGCCGACGTGCTCGCGCACACCGGACCTTCCGGGCCGCCGGACTACCGGGCGGCGATGGTGTACTACGAGAAGGCCTTGCAGGAGTACCAGGACATCGGGCACGTGCAAGGCGTGGCGATGTCCATCGAAGGCCTCGGGGAGTGCCGGATGCGGTTGGGGGAACCCGACGCGGCGATCGGGTACCTGACGCGGTCGGTGGCGTTGTTCGAGTCCCTGTCGGACTTGAACGGGGCGGCGAACAGCTACATGACGTTGGGGGAAGCCCGGTTGGCCTTGGGGGAGGCCGAGCGGGCGGTGGGGATGTTGCGGACGGCGCTGGAGTTGCACCTCCGGGCGCGGGATCGGTTGGGGGAGGTGTCCGACCGGGTGCTGTTGGGGGAGGCGTTGGAGGCGTTGGGGGACGGGGACGGGGCTCGGAGGGTGTGGGAGGAGGCGCTGGTGATCATGGTGGAGCACCAGTTGACGTGGGCCGGGCCGGTGGCGGTTACGCAGGGGGAAGTGCGGGAGAGGATCGCCCGGCAAGGGGGGTGACGGCTTCGGGGGGCCTCCGGGGTTGTGCTCCCGTGGGTCTCGGGCGAGTGGTGCCTGGTAGGTGGTGCCTGGGTGGGTGAAACCTGAGCGCCGGTTTTTGTCGGTGCTCGGTTGTACCTTGTGTATTGGGGGGTCTCGCTCGATGGGGGACCTCTTCGGGGCCTG
>NZ_JBHYHC010000105.1:30386-32414 GCF_042738955.1 Umezawaea sp. NPDC059074 | reverse complement strand
ACTCTCTTTGGACCGCCTTTTGAGCCCGACAAAGGCCGAAATGAGGGGTCCCCATGTCAAATCGGCCACAGCACGCTGGAAATCGCAGCCGCCGACCCGACCACGCCGGAACCAGCAGCCGCCGACCCGACCACGCCGGAACCGGCAGCCACTGAGCAACCCGGCTGGAACCGGAGCCGCTAACCAAGCCCGGCCGGAACTGAAGCCGCTAACCAAACCCAGCCGGAACCAGGGTCACCGGGAGGCTCAGGACGGCACCGTCGAGAGGCCGCCGCCGAAGAACCCCCGATACCCCCAAAAGCACCAACCCAACTCCCGCCCCACCCAGCACCTTCCCCCACCACTTAGGGCAGGCTAGGTTTAGGAGCGGTGCAGATCACGTCTCAGGCGTAGCCGGCCATGTGTCGCCTAAGTTAAGTTAGGCTAACTTAAGTCGACCTTCCTCCTGCCGCGTGATGGGACTGCTATGCCACAGGCACGAACCGATGGTGACGTTCCGGTCTACGACCTCGTAGGTGTGGGTTTCGGGCCCGCCAACCTGGCGTTGGCGATCGCAGTGTCCGAGCACAACGCCATCGCCGGTGCCGACGACGTGGTCACGGCCCACTTCTTCGAGAAGCAGCCCGCTTTCGGCTGGCACCGCGGCATGCTCCTCGACGACGCCACCATGCAGGTGTCCTTCCTCAAGGACCTCGTCACGATGCGGAACCCCAACAGCGGGTTCAGCTTCCTGTCCTACCTGAAGGACCGCGACCGCCTCGTGGACTTCATCAACCACAAGAACCTCTACCCCTTGCGCGTCGAGTTCCACGACTACTTCGAGTGGGCCGCCGCCAAGGTCGACGACGTCGTCTCCTACGACCACGAGGTCCTCGCCATCCGGCCCGTGACCCAGGACGGCGTGATCACGCACTTCGACGTCAGCGCCAAGGACGCCACCGGCGCGGTCGAGGTCCGCCGGGCCCGGAACCTGGTCCTGGCCACGGGGTTGCAGGCGAACTTCCCGGACGGCGTCACGCCCTCCGAGCACGTCTGGCACAACCGCGACTTCCTCCACCGCGTCCGCGAACTCGACGCGGACGCCCCACGCAGGTTCGTCGTCGTGGGCGCGGGCCAGAGCGGCGCGGAAGTCGCCGCCCACCTCCACGAGCGCTTCCCCCAGGCCGAGGTCTGCGCCGTCTTCGCGCGCTACGGCTACAGCCCGGCCGACGACAGCTCGTTCGCCAACCGCATCTTCGACCCGGCCGCCGTGGACGAGTTCTTCCAGGCGCCCGAGGACGTGAAGCACCGCCTGATGGCCTACCACGGCAACACGAACTACGCGGTGGTCGACCACGACCTCATCGCCGAGCTGTACCGCAGGGTGTACCAGGAGAAGGTCCTCGGCACGCAACGCCTGCGCCTGATCAACGTGTCCCGCCCGGCCGAGGTCGTCGAGACCGGGGACGGCGTGCGGGTGACCGTCGAATCGCTCACCACCGGCGAGCGGACCGTCCTCGACGCCGACGCCGTCGTGTACGCCACCGGCTACCGCGAGTCCGACCCGACCGCGCTGCTCGGCGAGATCGCCGTCCACTGCCGCCGCGACGACCGGGAGCGGCTGAGCGTCGGCCGCGACTACCGCCTCGACACCGACGGGCAGGTCCGCGGGGGGATCTACCTCCAGGGCGGCACCGAGCACTCGCACGGCATCACGTCGTCGCTGCTGTCGAACCTCGCGGTGAGGGTGGGGGAGATCCTGGCGTCGGTCGTCGACCGCCGGACCCCCAGCATCCCGGCGCAGCCGGAGTACGCCGCGATCGCCGCGCGCTGACGCCCGAGACGCCGACGCGCCAGACGCGCCAGACGCTCCAGAACGGTCCGAGCAGAACCCCCGAAGGGAACACCCCGATGTCCAGCATGTCCATGCCCACGGCCGGTGCCGTGCGCCGTCTCCCGCTGGCGGCGGTGGCGCTCGTCGCCACCCTGCTGCTCGCGGCCTGCGGCGGCGGTGCCCCGACCGCGGGCGGATAGAGCCCCGCCGCCCCG
>NZ_JBHYHC010000105.1:0-30376 GCF_042738955.1 Umezawaea sp. NPDC059074 | reverse complement strand
GGGGGGGGTGTTTGCGCCCCCGCCGCCGCGTCCGGTGGCGCCTTCCCGGTCAAGGTCGAGCACAAGTACGGCACCACCGAGGTGAAGGCCGAACCCAAGCGGGTCGTCACGCTGGGGTTGTCCGACCAGGACGTCGTGCTCGCGCTGGGCACCAAGCCCGTCGGCGCCATCGACTGGTTCAAGGAGACCCCGTACGGCAAGTGGCCGTGGACCCAGTCCCTGTGGGGCAGCACGCCTCCCGAGGTCGTCGGCGAGCGCGACGAGTACAACATGGAGAAGATCGCGGGCCTCAAGCCCGACCTGATCCTCGCCCAGTACTCGGGCATGAAGCAGGAGCAGTACGACACCCTGTCCAAGATCGCCCCGGTCGTCGCGCAGCCCAAGGGTTTCGAGGACTACCAGGCCCCGTGGCAGGACAGCGCCCGCCTCGCGGGCAAAGCGCTCGGCAAGGCCGACGAGGTCGAGAAGCTGATCAAGGGCATCGACGACAAGTTCGCCGCCGCCAAGACCGCGCACCCCGAGTTCGCGGGCAAGTCCGCCGTCGTGGCCGACGCCTACCAGCCCGGCACCTACTCGGTGTTCTCGCCGAACGACCCGAAGATGCTGTTCCTGACGCAGCTCGGCTTCACCGTGCCCGCCAAGCTCAAGGAGGCCGTCGGCACGGAGAACGTCGTCGACCTGTCCTACGAGCGCTTCGACGTCATCGACGTCGACCGCCTGGTGTGGCTGATCGCGGACCCGGCGTCCACGGACCAGATCAAGAACGAGGCGCTGTACAAGAACCTCAAGGTGGTGCAGGAGAAGCGCGACCTCTTCGTGCCCTACGACGAGCCGCCGGTCGGCGCCGCCATGTCGTTCAACACCGTGCTGAGCATCCCGTACGCGCTCGACCAGATGCTCCCGCTCCTCTCCGCCAAGTAAGAACCAGAAAGGCGTTCGTGATGATCCCGACCGGTACCTGGCCCGTGCGCGAGGTCGACGAGCTGTCGTGGCCCGCCGTCTTCGAGAGGCAGGCCGGTCGGACTCCCGACGCCGTCGCCGTGGTCTGCGAGTCCGATTCGCTGACCTACGGCGAGCTGAACGCCGCCGCGAACCGCCTGGCACGTGCCCTGGCGGTTCGCGGCGTGGGCGCGGAGGACGTGGTGGGCGTCGCCCTGCCGCGGTCGGTCGACCTCGTCGTGGCGCTGCTCGCGGTGCTCAAGGCGGGCGCGGCCTACCTCCCGCTCGACCTGGACCACCCGCGAGAGCGGGTCGCATTCATGCTGACCGACGCCGGGGCGCGGGTCGTGCTCTCGACGTCGGAGATGGCCGACGAACTCCCGGCCGGGCCGGAAGTCCTGCTGCTGGACCGGGAATCGTTCGACGGCTCCGCGGCGAACCTGGACGTCCCGATCGGCCTGCACCAGGCCGCGTACGTCATCTACACCTCCGGGTCGACCGGCAGGCCCAAGGGCGTCGTCGTGTCGCACGAGGGCATCGGCAGCCTGATCGCCACGGCGACCGACCGGATCGGCGTCACGGCCGAGAGCCGGGTCGTGCAGTTCGCCTCCGTCGGCTTCGACGTCGCCGTGTGGGACCTGACGATGGCGCTGGGCGTCGGCGGCCGGGTGATCGTCGTGCCGACCGAACGCCGGGTCGCGGGCGAGGCCCTCACCGAGTACATCGCGCACCACGGCGGCACGCACATGATCCTGCCGCCGTCGCTCGTCGCCGCGCTGCCGCCGGACTGCGAACTGCCCGAGGGCGCGGTGCTCGTCGTGGGCACCGAGACCGTGCCGAGCGAGCTGATCGCCCGCTGGGCAAAGAGGTTGACCGTGGTCGCGGCCTACGGCCTGACCGAGGCGACGGTGAACTCCACGCTGTGGCGCGCCGAGGCGGACTGGGTCGGCCCGGTGCCGATCGGCGTCCCCGACCCGAACACCCGCTGCTACGTCCTGGACCCCGACCTGCGGCCGGTGGACGTCGGCGTGGAGGGCGAGCTGTACGTCGGCGGCCGCGGCCTGGCCCGCGGTTACCTCGGCCGTCCCGGCCTGAGCGCCGAGCGGTTCATCGCCGACCCGTTCGGTGAGCCCGGATCACGCATGTACCGCACGGGCGACCGCGCGAAGTGGCGTGCCGACGGCAACATCGATTTCCTCGGCCGCGCCGACGGCCAGGTCAAGATCCGCGGCTACCGGATCGAGCCGGGCGAGATCGAGAGCGTCCTGATGGCGCACCCGGACGTCTCCCAGGCCGCCGTGGTCGTCCGCGAGGACCACCGCCGCGTCAAGCGGCTCGTCGGCTACGTGGTCGGCACGGTCGACGCCGCCACGGCCCGCGCGCACGTCGCCGACACGCTGCCCGAGTACATGGTGCCGTCCGTCGTGATCGTCCACGACGGACCACTTCCGTTGACCCCCAACGGGAAGCTCGACCGGGCGAAGCTGCCCGACCCCGACTGGACCGCCCTGACCGGCCACGCCCAGCCGCGCACCCCGACCGAGCGCGCGCTCGTCGGGCTGGTCGCCGACGTGCTGGGCCTGCCGTCCGTCGGCGTGCACGACAACTTCTTCGAACTCGGCGGCGACAGCATCGTCGCCATCGGCCTGGTCAGCCGCGCCCGCGCCGCCGGGCTCGCGATCACGCCGCGCGAGGTGTTCCGCCTCCGCACGCCCGCCGCCCTGGCCGCCGTCGCCCGCCAGGAAGCCGCCCAGACCCACGACGCGAGCACCGGCACCGTCGTCGCGACCCCGATCATCCGCTGGCTGGCCGAACTCGGTGGCAAGGTCGACGCGTTCTACCAGTCGATGCTGTTCCAGGTCCCCGACCTGGAGACCGCCACCCTGGACTCCGTGCTCCAGAAGGTGATCGACCACCACGACCTGCTCCGGTCGCGCATCAACCCCGACTGGTCCCTGGACGTCTCCGGCACCGTGCGCGCGGCGGACGTGGTCGAGCGCGTCGACACCGGCCTCGACGTCGACACCTGGACCGCCCGCGCCGCCGGACAGCTCGCGCCGCACGACGGCCGGATGCTGCGGGCCGTGTGGTTCGCGCCCGAACGACGGCTGCTCCTGGTGCTGCACCACGTGATCGTCGACGGCGTCTCGTGGCGCGTCCTGTCCACCGACCTGGCCCAGGCCTGGTCCGGCCACGACCTCGCCCCCGTCGGCACGTCCTTCCAGCGCTGGGCGGCCGCGCTCCCCGACGTCGATCGCCGCGCGGAACTCCCGGTGTGGCAACGGATGCTGTCCGGTGAGGACACGCCGTTCACCAGCCGCCCGCTCGACCCCGCCGTGGACCTCGTCTCCACGGCGCGCAGGCTGACCGTGACCCTGCCCGCCGGGCAGACCGCCCCGCTGCTGACCACCGTCCCGGCCGCCGTGCACGGCGCGGTCAACGACGTCCTGCTCACCGCGCTGGCGCTGGCCTTCGCGAAGTGGCGCGGCGGCGACGAACTCGTGCTGGACCTGGAGGGCCACGGCCGCGAGGAGATCGTCCCCGGCGTCGACCTCGCCCGGACCCTCGGCTGGTTCACCAGCATCTTCCCCGTCCGGCTCACCCCCGGCACGGGCGGTCTCGACGACGCCCTCAAGCAGGTCAAGGAGCAGCTCCGGGAGATCCCGGACAACGGCATCGGCTTCGGCCTGCTCCGCTACCTCGACGAGGGCTCCGGCCTGGCCGGGAAGCCGGTCCCGCAACTGCTGTTCAACTACCTCGGCCGGTTCACCGCGACCGAGGGCACCGACTGGGCCACCGCGCCGGAAGCGCCGCCGCTGGGCGAGGACCGCGACCCGCTGATGCCGTTCGGGCACGCGCTGGAGATCGACGCCGTCGTCCGCGACGACGAGGCCGGACCGCGGCTCAGCGCCACCTTCACCTGGCCCGGCGGCCTGCTGGCCGAGGACGAGGTGTCCCGGCTGGCGGTGTGCTGGCTGGAAGCCTTGGACTCGCTGGCCCGGCACGAGGGCGTCGGCGGGCACACGCCGTCGGACTTCCCGCTGGTGGCGCTGGACCAGGCCGAGGTGGACGAGCTGTCCGCGCCCGGCTTGGTGGACGTGCTGCCGCTGACCCCGTTGCAGGAGGGGTTCTTCTTCCACTCCGTGTTCGACGAGTCCGCTGTGGACGGTTATGTCGTCGGCCAGCACCTGGAACTGGCGGGCCCGGTCGACGCCGTCGCGCTGCGCCGGGCCGCGCAGGGCCTGCTGGACCGGCACGCGCCGCTGCGCGCCCGTTTCCACCAGTTCCCGGACGGCCGGGTCGTGCAGGTGGTCGCCGACGTCGAGCTGCCGTGGCGCGAGCTGGACATCACGTCCCTGACCGACGACGGGCAGGCCGCCCGGATCGACGAGCTGGTCGCCGAGGAACGCGCGCTGCGCTTCGACCTCGGCCGCCCGCCGATGCTGCGCGCCACGCTCGTGCGCGGGGGTCACGAGCGGCACTGGCTGCTGCTCACGATCCACCACATCGTGGCCGACGGCTGGTCCCAGCCCATCCTGTTCCAGGAACTCCTGGCCCTCTACGCCCCCGGCGAGGACCTGCCCCGCCTGCCCGAGGTCGCGCCTTACCGCGACTACCTCGGCTGGCTCGCCGACCGCGACCGCCCGGCCGCGCAGGAGGCGTGGGGCGCGGCGCTCAGCGGCGTGGACGAGCCGACCCGCTTGGCCCCGGAGGCCGTTTCCGCGGCACGGCAGGAGTTCGTGCGCGTCGAGGTGCCCGCCGACGTCACGTCCGCCGTAGTGGCACGGGCGCGCGAGCACGGCCTGACCCTCGGCACGGTCGTGCAGGGCGCGTGGGGCCTGGTGCTCGGCCGGTTCACCGGCCGCGACGACGTGGTGTTCGGCAGCACGGTGTCCGGCCGCGAGGCCGCCGTCGCGGGCATCGAGGCGATGATCGGCCTGTTCATCAACACCCTGCCGGTGCGCGTGCGCTGGCAGGACGACGAGACCGTCGCCGCCGTGCTGGCCCGCCTCCAGGACGAGCAGGCCGGGCTGCTGGACCACCAGCACCTCGGGTTGTCGGACGTCCAGCGCGCGGCGGGCGTCGGCGACCTGTTCGACACCCTGGTCGTGGTGGAGAACTACCAGCTCGACCGCACCCCGGCCGCGCCCGGCGGGACGCTGTCCGTGGTGCGCACCGGCACCTCCGAGACCGGCCACTACCCGGTCGAACTCACGATCACCCCCGGTCGCACCCTCGGCCTGGTTTTCGAGCACGACGCCGCCCGCCTCGGCGCGGACCTCGTGCACCGGCTCGCGGAACACCTGGTCGACGTCCTGGCCACCGACTGGGCGCGGCCCGTGGGCGAGATCGGCGCGGCGAAGGCCCGCCAGGCCGTGGAACAGCTCGCGGGGGAGGTGCGGGCCGTCCCGGAGACGACCCTCGCCGCCGCGTTCGAGGCGCAGGTCGCCCGCACGCCAGACGGGACGGCGCTCGTCGTCGACGGCGTTTCCCTGACCTACCACCAGCTCGACCGCGAGGCGTCCGCGCTCGCGCGGACGCTCGACGTCGGCCCCGAGGACGTCGTGGCGGTCGCCGTGCCGCGCTCGGCCGACCTGGTCGTCGCCCTGCTGGCGGTCCTGAAGGCCGGTGCCGCCTACCTGCCGATCGACCTCGACCACCCGGCCGACCGGATCTCCTTCCTGCTCCGCGATTCCGGCGCGCGGACCGTGCTCACCACGGCCGACGCCGTGCTGCCGTCGGTCGACGGCGTCCGCCGGGTCCTGCTGACCGACCCGCCGTCCGACCGCGACCTCCGGTCGGCGGGCCCGGACTACCCGGCGTACCTGATGTACACCTCCGGCTCGACCGGGCGGCCCAAGGGTGTGCTGATCACCCACCGCGCGGTCGTCGGGCAGCTCGCCTGGCTGCGCGACCGGTTCGCGCTCGGCGTCGGCGAACGCGCGCTGCACCAGTACTCCGCGAGCTTCGACCCGTCTGTCCAGGAGATCTTCGGCCCGCTGCTCAGCGGTGGCGCGGTCGTGGTCGCCAAGCCCGGCGGCCAGCGCGACCCCGGTTACCTGGCCGACCTGATCCGGCGCGAGCGGGTGACCATGGTCGACCTGGTGCCGTCGATGTACGCGGCCCTGCTGCGCTCCGAGTTGCCGACCGGCTGGGCGTCGAGCCTGCGCCGGGCGTTCAGCGGCGGCGAGGCGCTGACCGGCGACCTCGCGGGCCGCTGGCTGGCGGCGACCGGCGTGCCGATCCTCAACGTCTACGGCCCCACCGAGACCGTCGTGCAGGTGACGTCGTGGGAGTACGACGGGTCCACCGACACCGCCGTCCCGATCGGGCGGCCGGTGTGGAACACCCGCCTCTACGTCCTGGACTCCGCGCTGCGGCCCGTCCCGGCCGGGGTGCCGGGGGAGCTGTACCTGGCGGGCGGGCAGCTCGCCCGCGGCTACCACGGCCGTCCGGACCTGACCGCCGACCGGTTCGTCGCCGACCCCTTCGGCGAGCCCGGAACCCGCATGTACCGCACGGGTGACCTGGTCCGTTGGGCCGAACCGGGAGTGGTGACCTACCTCGGCCGCACGGACCACCAAGTCAAGATCCGCGGCAACCGCGTCGAACTCGGCGAGGTGGAAGCCGCCGTCCGCCGCCAGGACGGCGTCACGGACGTCCTCGTGGTCGCCCGCGAGGACGAGCGCGGCGGCAAGCGGCTCGTCGCGTACGTCGCCGGAACCGTTGGGGGAGAACAGCTCCGCACCGCGTTGGTCGCGGCGTTGCCGGAGCCGATGGTGCCGAGCGCGATCGTCGTGCTGGACGCGCTGCCGTTGACCGTCGGCGGCAAGATCGACGTCAAGGCGCTGCCGGAACCCGTGGTCGAACGCGCCGCCCTCACCGGCCCGCGCGACGACCGCGAACGCACGCTCACCGACATCTTCGCGGCCGTGCTGGGCCTCGCGGAGGTCGGCGCGGACGAGGACTTCTTCGCGCTGGGCGGCGACAGCATCCTGTCCATCTCGGTGTCGAGCCGCGCCCGCAAGGACGGCCTGAAGATCAGCCCGCGCGAGGTGTTCGAGCACCGCACGCCCGCCGCGCTGGCCGCGCTCGTTCCGGTCGACACCACCCCGGTCGTCGTCTCGGACGGCGTCGGTGACGTGCCGCAACTGCCGATCGTGCACCAGTTGCGCACCGACGGCGGCCCGATCGGCCGGTTCAACCTCTCGATGCTGGTGCGGACCCCGGTCGACGCGGACGTCGACCGGCTCGCGGTGGCCTTGCAGACCGTGATCGACCACCACGACGCCCTGCGGCTCAAGCTGACCCGCGTCGCCGGTGTCCTGTGGTCGCTGGAAACCCAGCCGGTCGGCGCGGTCCGGGCCTCCGACCTGCTGCGGCGCGTGGAGAACCAGGACTACGAGACCGAGTCCGACGCGGCCGTCGGACGGCTCGACCCGGACGCCGGTGTCGTGCTGCAAGCCGTGTGGTTCGACGGCGGCCCACTCGAACCCGGCCGGTTGTTCCTGGCCGCGCACCACCTCGCCGTCGACGGCGTCTCGTGGCGGATCCTGTTCGAGGACCTGGAAGCCGCGTGGACCGGTGTGCCGCTGGAGCCCGTGCGGACGTCGTTGCGCCGCTACGCCAAGGCCGTCACCGAGCAGGCGCAGAGCCCGGAACGGCTCGGCGAGCTGACCCACTGGGTCGAGACCCTCCAGCCCGGCGCGGACCTGGTTCCCGGCGCTCCGCGCACCGGGACCGTGGGTGGCGCGCACCGCCGTGAGGTCCGGCTCTCCACCGCCGACACGACCCCGTTGCTGGGCGCGGAGATCACCGAGACCCTGCTGGCCGCGTTGGCCCGCGCGGCGGGCGGCGACCTGCTGGTGGACGTGGAACGCCACGGCCGCGAGGAGATCGCGCCCGACGTGGACCTGACCCGCACGGTCGGCTGGTTCACCAGCGTCCAGCCCGTCCGGCTGCCCGCGGACGGCGACCTGCGGACCATCAAGGAACGCCTCCGGGCCGCGCCGGACAACGGTCTCGGCTACGGGATGCTGCGCTACCTCAACGCCCAGGTCGCCCCGTTGCTCGCGACCTCTGCCCAGGCGCAGGTGTTGTTCAACTACTTCGGCCGGTTCAGCGCCGGTCAGGACGCCGACTGGCAGCCGACGTCCGAGACCGTCTCCGCCCGCTACGACGACGACCTCGCGCTGCCGTACCAGGTGCAGCTCGACGTCGTGTGCGAGGAGACGCCGCGCGGCCCGGAACTGGTCGCGACCTGGCTGTGCCCGTCCACTGTGGACGACGGGCTGGTCGACCGGTGGGTGACCGCGCTGCGCGAGCTGGCGGGCACGTCCGCCGGGCTCACGCCGTCCGACCTCACCACGATCACGGTGACCCAGAACGAGATCGACCGGGTCGCCGAGGTCAGCCCGGTGCCCGTGGAGGACATCTGGCCGCTCGCCCCGTTGCAGGAGGGCATCTACTTCCACGCCAGCTACGACCAGAGCGAGCTGGACGTCTACACCGCGCAGGACACGTTCGACTTCGACCACCGGCTCGACGTCGACCGGCTGCGAGCGGCGTGCGCCGCCCTGCTGGCCCGCCACCCCAGCCTGCGCGCCGGGCTCACCAGCGACGGCCTGTCCCGGCCGGTCCAGTTCATCGGCCGCGCGCCCGAGGTGCCCGTCGAGGTGCTCGACTTCACCGGTCTGGCCGACGTGGACGCCCGGATGGAGGAGCTGAAGACCGAGGACCGCAGGCGGCGGTTCGACCTCGCGCACCCGCCGCTGTGCAGGCTCAAGGTCATCCGGCTCGGACCGGACCACGACCGGCTCATGCTCAGCCACCACCTCGTGCTGTGGGACGGCTGGTCGCAAGGGCTGTTCTTGGAAGAGCTGCTGGGCCTCTACGAGACCGCTGGCGATGCCACGGGTCTCGCCGAGCCCGGCACCTACCGCGACTACCTGACCTGGTTGGGCGAGCAGGACGTCACCGAGGCCAAGACCGAGTGGCGGCGGGCGCTGTCCGGGCTCGCCGAGCCCACGCTGGTCGGCCCGGCCGACCGCGGCGGCGAACCCGCGATCCCGGACCGCCGCCACGTCGAGCTGTCCGTCGAGGACGGCGACCGGCTGCGCGCCGAGGCCCGCAAGCACGGCGTCACGCTGAACACCGTGCTCAACGCCGCGTGGGCGCTGGCGTTGGCGACCGAGGTCGGCAGGCAGGACGTCGTGTTCGGCACCACGGCCGCGGGCCGTCCCGCCGAGGTGCGCAACGTCGAGCACGCCATCGGCATGTTCCTCAACACCGTGCCGGTCCGCGTCGCGTTCGACCCGCGCGAGACCGTGCTGGAGCTGTTGCGGCGCTTGCAGTCCGAGCGCGCGACCCTGATGAGCCACGAGTACCTGGGGCTCGGTGACGTGCAGCGGGAGAGCGGGCACACCACCCTGTTCGACACGCTGTACGTGTTGCAGAACTTCGCCGACGAGGACGGGTTCGCCCAGCTCAAGGAGCGGCACGGCATCACGGCCGTCGGCAGCGTCGACTCGACGCACTACCCGATGACGCTGGTCGTCACGCCGGGCCGCCGCGTGCGGATCGCGCTCGACTACCGCCCGGACCTGATCGGGGCCGACCACGCGTCGACCACGCTGGCCCGGTTCACCACCGCCCTCGACCGGCTGCTGGCCGACGTCTCCGCGCCGGTCGGCACGCTGGACCTGTTGTCCGACAACGAGACCGCGCTGCTGGCCGCCGAGTGGGACGCCAGCGCGAACCCCGTGCCGGACGAGACGATCGCGGACCTGCTGGCCGCGCAGGTCGTCCGCACGCCGGACGCGGTCGCGCTGGTGTTCGGCGAGCAGCGGTTGACGTACGCGGAGCTGGACGGCCGGATCAACCAGCTCGCCCACCTGCTCCTCGCCCGCGGCGCGGGTCCGGAACGCGTGGTGGCGCTGGCGTTGCCGCGCTCGACCGAGATGGTCGTGGCGCTGTTCGCGGTGCTGCGCACCGGGGCCGCCTACCTGCCGCTGGACCTGGACCACCCGCTGGACCGGCTCCAGCTGATGATCGACGACACCGACCCGGTCGTGCTGCTGTCGAAGGGCGCGGCGCTGACCGCCCCCACCGTGCGGCTGGACGACCTCGCCGTGCTGGCGGACTACCCGATCACCCGGCCGGAGGTCTCGTTCAGCCTGGAGCACCCGGCGTACGTGATCTACACGTCCGGCTCGACGGGCAAGCCGAAGGGCGTCGTCACGCCGTACCGCGGCCTGACGAACATGCACCTCAACCACCAGGGCGCGATCTTCGCCCCGGCCATCGCGGCGGCGGGCGGACGGCGGCTGCGGATCGCGCACACCGTGTCGTTCGCGTTCGACATGTCGTGGGAGGAGCTGCTGTGGCTGGTGGAGGGCCACGAGGTGCACGTGTGCGACGAGGAGCTGCGCCGCGACGCCGAGGCGCTCGTGGCGTACTGCGACACGCACCTGGTCGACGTGGTCAACGTGACCCCGACCTACGCGCACCTGCTGATCGAGGAGGGCCTGCTGGCCGGGCACGTGCCCGCGCTGGTGCTGCTCGGCGGCGAGGCCGTGTCCGACGCGGTCTGGAACCGGCTGCGCGACACCCCCGGCACGTACGGCTACAACCTGTACGGGCCGACGGAGTACACGATCAACACCCTCGGCGCGTCCACTGAGGACAGTGCGACGCCCACGGTCGGCCGCGCGATCTGGAACACCCGCGCGTACGTGCTGGACGCGAACCTGCGCCCGGCCGCGCCGGGCAACCCCGGTGAGCTGTACATCGCGGGCATCGGCTTGGCCCGCGGCTACCACGAGCGGTTCGGGCTCACCGCGGAACGCTTCGTCGCCGACCCGTTCGGCGAGCCCGGCACCCGGATGTACCGGACCGGCGACCTGGTGCGGTCGCGGCCGGACGGCATCATCGACTTCCTCGGCCGCACCGACGACCAGGTCAAGATCCGCGGCTACCGCGTCGAACTCGGCGAGATCGAGTCGGCCCTGGGCGACCACGACGACGTGGCGCAGGCCGCCGTGGTGGTGGACGAGAAGAAGCGGCTCATCGGCTACGTCGTCGGCACCGCCGACCCGGCCGACCTGCGGGCCAGCCTCAAGACGCGGCTGCCGGAGTACATGGTGCCGACCGCGATCGTGGCCGTGGAGTCGTTCCCGCTGACCGTCAACGGCAAGCTGGACGTGCGGGCCCTGCCCAAGCCGGAGATCACCACCGCGGCGGGCCGCCGGGACCCGGAGACGCACCAGGAACGTGTGCTGTGCGAGCTGTTCGCGGACGTCCTCGGCGTGCCGGGGATCGGCGTGGACGACAACTTCTTCGAGCTGGGCGGCCACTCGCTGCTCGCGACCCGGCTGATCAGCCGGGCCCGCACCGCGCTGGAGACCGAACTCGCCATCCGCGACCTGTTCGAGGCCCCGACGATCGCCGAACTGGCCATCCGCGCCGGTGGTTCCCGTGCCGCCGCGCGCCCCGCCGTGGTCGCGCTGGACCGGCCCGAGGAACTGCCGCTGTCCTTCGCCCAGCGCCGGTTGTGGCTGGTGCAACAGCTGGAGGGCACGTCGTCGGCGTACAACTTCCCGCTGGTGCTGCGGCTCCGCGGCAGGCTGGACGTCGGCGCGCTGCGCGCCGCGATCGGTGACGTGATGGCCCGCCACGAGGCGCTGCGGACGGTGTTCGGCGAACGGGACGGCGTGCCGTTCCAGCGGGTCGTGCCGGTCGCCGAACCGGTGCTGGAGGTCGTGGACGTCCTGGACGTGGAGGAGTTCGTCGCGGCCACCGTCGACCGGCCGTTCGACCTGTCCGTCGACCTCCCGGTGCGCACGACGGTCGGCAGGCTGTCGGCGGAGGAGAACGTCGTCGTCCTGCTGCTGCACCACATCACCACCGACGAGTGGTCCGACCGGCCGTTCCTCGCCGACCTCGCCGCCGCCTACGCGGCCCGGTCGCGGGGCGTCGACCCGGAACTGCCGCCGCTGGCCGTGCAGTACGGCGACTACGCGCTGTGGCAGCGGAAGCTGCTCGACGACGGCGACCTCGCCACCGCGCAGCTCGACTACTGGGCGACGGCGTTGGACGGCGTTCCCGAGGAGCTGGAACTGCCGACCGATCGGCCCCGCCCGGCGCGGCCGTCGTTCCGCGGCGCGGAGCTGGAGGTCGACCTCGGCCCGCTCGCCGACGGCCTGCGCGGGCTGGCCCAGCGGACCGGCGCGTCGCTGTTCATGGTCCTGCACGCCGCCGTGGCCACGACGCTGCACCGGCTCGGCGCGGGCGTGGACATCCCGCTCGGCGCGCCCATCGCGGGCCGCACCGACGAGGCGTTGGACGACCTGGTCGGGTTCTTCGTCAACACCCTGGTGCTGCGCACCGACCTGTCCGGGGACCCGAGCTTCACCGAGCTGGTGGCACGGGTGCGCGAGACCGACCTGGCCGCGTTCTCGCACCAGGACGTGCCGTTCGAGGCCGTCGTGGAACGGGTCAACCCGACCCGCTCGACCGCCCGCAACCCGCTGTTCCAGGTCATGGTGGGCTACCACAACCGGTCCGGCGACTGGCTGGAACTGCCCGGCCTGGACGTCGACTGGGAGCCGGTCACGACCCGGTCGGCCAAGTTCGACCTGGTGTTCAGCTTCACCGAGCACGTCGACACCGGCGCCGTCGTGCTGGCGCTGGAGTACGCCACCGACCTGTTCGACCGGGAGACGGCCGTTCGGCTCGGCGAGCGGCTGACCGCGGTCGTCGAGGCCGTCACGGCGGCCCCGGACGCGCCGGTCAGCGCCATCGAGGTGCTGTCGGACGCCGAGCGCTCGCTGGTGGTCGACGGGGTCAACGCCACCGTGCGGGACGTGCCGGAGGAGACGTTCCCGGCCCTGTTCGCCCAGCGGGTCGAGGAGTTCGGCGACTCGGTGGCCGTCGTGGACCGGTCGCGGTCCATCAGCTACGCGCGGCTCGACGCGCTGTCCAACCGGATCGCCCGCCTGCTCATCGGCCGCGGGATCGGCGCGGAGGACGTGGTCGGCATCGCGGTGCCGAAGTCGATCGAGATGGTCGCCACGATCCTCGGGGTGCTCAAGGTCGGCGCGGCCTACCTGCCGCTCGACCTGTCGCACCCCGCCGACCGCGTGGCGTTCATGCTGGAGGACTCGGCCGCCGCGCTGCTCGTCGGCACCGAACGGGAGGCCGCGCGGGTGCCGTCGGTCGACGGTCTGCCGCGGGTGCTGCTCGACGACCCGGAGACGGCGGCGGAACTGGCCGCGCTCGACGAGTCCACTGTGGACACCGGTCCGGTGGCGCTCGACTCGGCGGCGTACGTGATCTACACGTCCGGCTCGACCGGCAAGCCCAAGGGCGTCGTCGTGCCGCACGAGGGCATCGCGAGCCTCGCGGCGACGGCGATCGACCGGATGGACCTGAAGACCGACAGCCGCGTGCTCCAGTTCGCCTCGGTCGGCTTCGACGTGGCGGTGTTCGAGCTGACCATGGCGCTGACCGTCGGCGGGAGGCTCGTGCTGGCCCCCGACGAGGTGCGGGTGGCGGGTCCGGCGCTCACGGACTTCCTGCGGGAGCGCCGGATCACCCACATGATCCTGCCGCCGTCGCTGGTCGCCGCGCTGCCGGAGGACTGCGAACTCCCGGCGGGGTCGACGATCCTGGTCGGCACCGAGACCGTCCCGCCGGACGTGATCGGCCGCTGGGCGGGCAGGCTCAACCTGCTGGCCGCCTACGGCCTGACCGAGGCGACGGTGAACTCCACGCTCTGGCGGGCCCGCACGGGCTGGTCCGGCGCGGTGCCCATCGGCGTCCCCGACCCGAACACGACGGTCTACGTGCTGGACGCCGCGCTGCGCCCGGTGCCGCCCGGCGTGGTGGGGGAGCTGTACGTCAGCGGTCGCGGCCTGGCCCGCGGCTACCTCAACCGGGCTGGTCTGACGGCGGAGCGGTTCGTGGCCTCGCCGTTCGGCGAGCTGGGCGAACGCATGTACCGCACCGGAGACCGGGCGCGGTGGCGGATCGTCGGCGGAGCCGACCATCGGACAGAGCCGGGCGTCCTCGAATTTCTCGGCCGCGTGGACGACCAGGTCAAGATCCGCGGGTTCCGCGTCGAACTGGGCGAGATCGAGGCCGCGTTGACCCGGCACCCGGCGATCAGCCAGGCCGCCGTGGTCGCGGACCGCGAAGGCGACATCACCCGGCTCGTCGGGTACGTCGTCGGCGACGCGGATCCCGTGGAGCTGCGGGCCTTCGTGGCGGACCGGCTGCCCGAGTACATGGTCCCGGCGACCGTCCTCACCCTGGACGGGCCGCTGCCGCTCACCCCCAACGGCAAGCTGAACCGCAAGGCGCTGCCCAAGCCGGACTGGTCCGCGTTGACCGGCGACGACCGCCCGACGACCGAGCAGGAGCGGGTGATCGCGGACCTGTTCGCGACCATCCTGGAACTGCTGTCCGTCGGCGTGCACGACGACTTCTTCGTGCTGGGCGGGCATTCCATGTCGTCCATGCGCCTGGTCGGTCAGGTCCGGGCCGCGCTCGGCGTCGAACTGTCCATTCGGGACGTGTTCGACTCGCCCACGGTCGCCGGTCTGGCCGCACGGCTCGGGGGTGCGTCGGACGCCCGGTCGCCACTGGTGCCGGTCGCCCGGCCCGAGGTGCTGCCGCTCGCGCCGCCGCAGCGCTGGCAGTGGGCCCGAGGCCGGGCGAACGACCACGCGCTCTCGCTGCTCGCGCCGTCGGGCTTCGACGTTTCGGCGCTGGAGCGGGCGTGGGCGGACGTCGTGGAACGGCACGAGCCGCTGCGCACCGAGCACACCGCGTTCGAACAGCGGCACGGCACCGCGCCTTCGCTCGTTCTCGACCCGGTGACCGACGACCTGGACGCCCGGCTGGCGGAACTGGCGCGTGGCAACGGGTTCCCGCTGCGGGCCACCCTCGTCACCGACCGGTCGGGCGCGCAGGCGTTCCTGCTCACCGCGCACTACCTGGTGCTGGACGAGTGGTCGGTGGTCCCGCTGTTCCGCGACCTCACCGCCGCGTACACCGCGCGACTCGCCGGGCGCGCGCCGACGTGGACGCCGTTGCCGGTGAGCTACGCCGACTACACGGTGTGGGCGCGGGAGTGGCTCGGCACGGCCGCCGCGCCGCAGCTCGACTACTGGCGGACGGTGCTGCGCGGTGCTCCCGCCGACCTGGCGCTGCCGTTCGACCGGCCGCGCCCGGCCCAGCCGAGCGGGGCGGCGGACATCGTCGAGTTCGCGCTGGACCCCGTGCTGCACCAGGGGATCGACCGGTTGGCGCGGGAGACCGGGACGAGCCTGTTCATGGTCGTGCAGGCCGCGGTGGCGGTGCTGCTGACCCGGCGGGGCGCGGGGGAGGACCTGCCGATCGGCACGCTGGTCGCGGGCCGGACCGAGGAGGCGCTGGCCGACCTGGTCGGCTGCTTCTTCAACACCGTCCTGCTGCGCACCGACACGGCGGGTTCCCCGAGCTTCGCCGAACTGCTGGCGCGCGTCCGGGAGACCGACCTCGGCGCGTTCGACCGGCAGGACGTGCCGTTCGCCGACGTCCTGGCCGAGGGCGCGCCCCGGCCGCGAGTGATGCTGATCCACCACGAGCGCGCCCGTGCGGAGGTCCTCGAAGGTGGCGTCGGCTCGTTCGACGCCGTCCCGATCACCACTACGGACGTCGACCTCACCGTCAGCCTGTACGAGCCGCGGGGTGACGGACCCGTGCCCTGTGAACTGATCTACGCCACCGACCTGTTCGACCGCGTGACGGTCGAGGGGCTGGCGGCCGAACTGGTCGACGTGTTGGCCGCCGCTATCGAGAGGAACGAGTCATGAGCAACCCCTTCGAGGACACCGAGGGCCGCTTCTTCGTCCTGGTCAACGACGAGGAGCAGCACTCGCTGTGGCCGTCGTTCGCCGATGTGCCCGCGGGGTGGCGGCCGGTGTTCGGCGAGGACACCCGTGAGGCGTGCCTGGCCTACGTGGAGACCACGTGGACCGACCTGCGGCCCAAGAGCCTGCGGGACGCCATGACCGCCTGACACCCGTTCGGGCGGGTTCGTGTCCCTCGAACGGGCACGGATCCCCGTCGGTCGGAGGTCGACCGAATTCACTGAAATACCGTCGCCGCATGACGATGGTAGACACGACGTCCGAGGTCGAGGGCCTGGTCCGCGACACGCTGGCCGCGCACCAGTCCTTCTTCCTCGCGACGACCAGCGAGGCGGGCCCGTGGGTCAACGGCGCGTACTTCGCCGAGACCGGCCTGTTCACGCTGTCCCTGGTGCTGGAGCAGCGCGGCCGCACCCTGGCGGCGATCCGCCGCAACCCCCTGGTGTCGGTGATCATCTCCACGGGCTCGCCCGCCGACCCGTTCCTCCAGGCCCAGGCGACGGCCACCGTCGTCACCGGCGCTGAGGCGGACGAGGTCCGCCGCGTCCTGCTCGCGAAGGTCCCGCAGGCGGAACCGTTCCTGAGCGCCCCGATCGAGGCCGTGACGCTGAAGGTGACGGCTTGGCGCGCCACCGACATCCCGAACGGCTGGCTGCCGGGCCGCGACCTGGTCGACATCCCGGACGCTCGCACCCACGCCTGACCCACCTTCCGGCCAGGCCCACCTTCCGGCCTGACCCACCTTCCGGCCAGGCCCTGTTCCGGCCAGGCCCCGTTCCGGTCGGGCCCCGACCCCCCGAGCCTGCGCGGCTTGCCGCGTCGGGGTCCGACCGGCGGTCGCGTTTCCCTCTCGGCGGGCGCACCCCAGGCAGCGGCCCGTCATGGGAAGTCCTTGGTGCGCAGGAGGTTCTAGTCCTCCTTCAGCAGGTGCACCCCGGACAGCGGGCCGCCGAGTTGCATCAGCGTTCCGCCCGCTCGCAGTCCGCCGAGGTCGATCGGGGCGAAGCCGAACGAGTCCGCCAGCTTTCCCAGGAGTTCCTTCGCGTCGGCGTCGTCGCCCGCGAGGAACAGGACTTGGCGTCCGGCCTCCCGCTTGGGTTCGGCGGCGAAGCGGCCGGCGAACATCGTGTTGAACGCCTTCACCACCCGCGCTCCCGGCAGTTGGGCGGCCACGACCTCGCTGCTGGTCTGGTCCCCAAGGTCCGCGACCACCATGGTGGGGGTGACGCTGGCGAACTGGTTCGTCGCGTCCACGACCACCCGGCCGTCCCACGCGGGCAGGTCGCGCACCGACTCGGCGATCTTCGTCCACGGCACCGCCAGCACCACCAGGTCGGCGGTCGCGACCTCCGCGGGGGTGGCGGCGGAGGCGAGCGGCCCGAGTTCGGCGACCAGGTCCGCCAACGACTCCGGCCCGCGGCTGTTGGACAGCACCACCTCGTGCCCGTGGGCGACGGCGTGCCCGGCGATGGCCTTGCCGACAGCGCCCGCACCGAGGAAACCGATCCTCATGACGTTCTCCTGAAGTGGTGGGTAGGGTTATTGATGACGATCGTCATTGGAGTTAATGATGACGACCGTCCTCATAAGTGTCAAGGCGAACGGTGAGGAGGAGTCCGTGCCACGGATCTCCCAGCAGGACAAGGCCCGCAACCGGCAGAACATCGTCGACGCCGCGAGCAGGCTCTTCCGCTCTCGCGGCGTCGACAGGGTCGGCATCGACGACCTGATGAAGGCGGCGGGCCTCACCCACGGCGGGTTCTACAACCACTTCCCGTCCAAGGACGCCCTCGCCGTCGAGGTCTACGGGGCCGCGTTCGAGCGGTCACTGGGCCTGCTGGCCCAGGAAAGCGCGGACGGCCCGGACGAGGACGGCACGGTCGTCACCCGTGTGGTGAACGGCTACCTGTCCCCACAGCACCGCGACGACCCCGACGGCGGCTGCCCCTCGGCCTCCCTGTGCATAGACGCGTGGCGCCAGGACGACGAGGTCCAGTCCGCCTACGCGACCGGCGTCCACGGCTACCTCGACGGCTTTGCCACCGAACTGACCCGCGAACACCCCGACCTGACCCCGGCGGAGATCCGTGAACGGTCCGTTCGCCTGCTCAGCGAACTGGTCGGAGCCATGGTCCTGGCCCGCTCGATCCGCCGAGTGGAACCGGACCTGTCAGACGAGTTCCTCGAGACCAACCGCCGCCACCTGACGGACTGACCTCAACACACCAATCCGGAACGGCCACAACGCCACACGGAGATCCCTCCCACCACCAAACCCAAGCCGACAAAGCCGAGGTCCCGCAGCCGGCAACCGCCCCAAACCCCGGCCGCGATCCCGAGACCTGCGACCAACCCGATCCCACCACCGAAGCCCCGCCGAGTCGCGCGGTACGCGGCTGTCCCGTGCCTGCCACCGAAGCTCGGCTGTGGTTCCGCAGCCTGCGGCTGCTTCGCTCCCGCCGGGGCCCGCGGTTCGCGACCGACCCCCGTATCCGCCGAACCCCGGCCGCGGTCCCGAGGCCTGCGACCAACCCGATCCCACCACCGAAGCCCCGCCGAGTGCCGCGGTACCCGGCCGCCCCGTGCCTGCCACGGAAGCTCGGTCGAGTCGCGCGGTACGCGGCCGCCCCGTGCCTGCCACCGAAGCCTCGCCGTGAGTCCGCCGCCTGCGGGTGCTTCGCTCCCGCCGAAGCCCGTTCGGGTCCTGCGGTTCGCGGGCGGTCCACCTGCCGCTGAAGCTCGGCTTCGGTCTTGAGGCTGCGACCGCCCGCACCTACCTCCGAAGTCGTGTTCCTCCGCCCGGCCCACCGATCCGCCCGGTGCCCCTTCAGCGCCATCCCACTAGGCACACCCGGTGACAAGGTCATCGAAGCGGGGGACCAAACGGACTTCGGGGGCTAACGTTCGCTGCCGGAGCCGTGATCCACAGGGGAGTCGTTGATGACCACCGTGTCCGTGCACGACCTGGCCAAACGTGTTGTCGAGGCGGTGGCGCCCGGCGAGCTCGCGTCGTTCGAGCCGGTTGCCGCGCCGTACCTCGACCACCCGGCGCGCGCCGAGCGGCGGTTGCGGCGCGGTGATGACGATCCGCTCGGCTTCGGGCTCGGGGACGCCGTGGAGATGGTGACGCCCGTTGTCGCCCTGGTGTCCGGCAGCGTGATCACCGCGTTGTCCGACGGGTTCGGTGAGGCCGTGAAGGGTGGCGTGGGCAAGGTGTTCCGCAAGCTCACCAAACGCCGGGCGGTCGAGGCTCCCGTGCGGGCGTGGTCCGAGGACGAGTTGGCGAAGGTGCGGGCGACGGCACTGGTGCGGGCCAAGGCGTTGGGGGTGCGGGAGGCGAAGGCCGAGGCGCTCGCCGACGCGATCGTGGTGGCCCTGCTCTTAGAGCGCGACGGTCGAGGATGAGGCCCCCGTCCCGGCTGGAGGTCCGCGCGTTCCCGTCGGACACGACGCCGCTGCTGGTCCTGCTCGCCGCGATGGTGTTGTCGAACGTCCTGTTCGCGGCGATCTGGCTCGCGGGCCTGGACTACGGCGGCGCGACCGTCGGCAACGTCCTGACGAAGCTGGAGATCCCGCTGTCACCCGCCCTCGCCGGGTGGGGGCTGCTCGTGTGGTGGCGGCTGCGGCGGTCGACACCGCTGGCCACCACGCCGTTCACCGAGGCCGCGGCCGTGATCGGCCGTCTCGTCGCCGAGGCCCGGCTCAAGACCCGGCCCGACGTCCGCCTCGGCTCACGGCTGGGCAGGCGCGCGTTCGTCACGGGCACGCCCGGCAGGCCGTTGCTGCTGATGGGCCCCGAACTGCTCGGCCTGTGCACGACGGGCGAGCGCGGGCGGGTGGTGTTCGAGGCGGTGGTCCGGCACGAACTGGCCCACCTGCGCGCGGGTGACCTGACCGGCTACCAGGTCGTCACCGTGCTGCGGGCGACCATCCCGACCACCGGGTTCTTCGTCCTCTTCACCGCGTGGCTGGGGCTGTTGTACGACGACGCGTCCGCCGGTGACGTCCTGATCGCCGCGGGCTGCGTGGCGGTCCAGGCCTTGATCGCCGAACTGGTCGCGCGGGCGTACCTGCGGGCCCGCGAGCACCAGGCCGACCTGCACGCCACCCGCTACGGCGACGAGGAGGGCCTGCTGGCCGCGGTCGGCGACGCTCCCGTCGCCCGCTCGTGGCTCCGCCGCCACCCCGGCGGCGCGGCCAGGGCGTCCGCGCTGGCCGACCCCGGCAGGCTCCTCGCCACCGCGCCCGCCCAACTGCTGCTGGGCGCGATCGCCGCGGGATCGGCCCTGATCACCCTGCACCACCTGCTGGTGAACGCGGACTCACCGGAGAACGCGGCCGTCCTGACCGGCGTCCTCGTCGGTGTGCCGCTGGCCCTGTTCACCGCCTTCGGCATCTGGCGGGCCACCTGGCGCGCCACCACCGCGGGCGAACGTCCCCGCACCCTCCTGTCCGCCGCGCTCCTGGTCGCGGGTTTGGTGGTGGGCGGCCGCATCGCCCTGTTCCCCGTCGCCTTCGGCGGCAAGGGCCTCCCGCTGACGTGGCCCCTGCTGACCGCGTACGCCGTGGCGTCGCTCCTGCTGTGCCTGTGGCTGACCGCGATGGGCCGCGCCTGGTACCGGCACGACCCGCGCGCCAGCCGCCTGCGGCTGTTCCTCGCCTACGCCGTCCCCGCCACGGCGGTCGTCGGCGGCTGGACCTTCGCCGTCCTGTGGACGTGGTCGGCCCACCTCATCGACGACCTGACCTCCTTCGCCGCCCGCGCGACCGTCCGCGACCTTGCTTTCGGCGTCATCCCGGTGCTGGTGGTCCTGATCGTCGCCGCCACCACCGCGGGCCCTGCCCTCCGCTCCGGCGTCCCCCTCGCCACGGCGATCGTCGCCGCCCTCGCCGTGTCCGGCGGCCTGTACTGGCTGCACGACGCGGTCACGTCGACCCGCGTGTCGACCGTGGAGATCCGCGAGGTCCTGACCGCCACCCCCGGCGGCTGCACGCCACCGCCCACCCCCAGACCCGCCCCGACCGAACGCCGCACCGCGTGCGCCGCCGACGGTTCCGAGCACTACGACCTGGGCCCCGCGGCCTTGACCACCGTCGACGTGCTCACCGCCGCGGCGGTGCAGGACACCGGTTCCGGGAGCTTCGTCGTCGAGGTCACCCTCACCCCCGACGGTGCCACCCGCTGGGCGGCCCTCACCGAAACCCTCGCGACCAAGCGCGCCGCCATCCTGGTGGACGACGTGGTCGAGTCCGCCCCGTACATCGCCGAACCCCTGCGCGGCGAGAAGTTCCAGATCTCCCAACCGTCCACGACCTTCGCCGCCGCGTCCGCCCTCGCCGACCGAATCACGGGCCGGTAGCCCGTGGCGCTTCGGGATCACGACCGGGCTAGCGCTGGTCCGACCAGGCCGCCCACAGTTCGGCGTACCGGCCGCCCGCCGCCACGAGGTCCGCGTGCGTGCCGGTCTCCACGACACGGCCGTGGTCCAACACCACGACCCGGTCCGCGCTCGCCGCCTGCGTGAGGCGGTGGGCGACGAGCAGGCCGCTGCGGCCTTCCAACGCGGCCGTCGCGGCGGCTTCCAGGACGCGCGCGCCCGCGCTGCCCGCGTCGGCCGTGGCCTCGTCCAGCACGGCGATCGGCGGGTCGGCGAGGACCAGCCTGGCCAGCGCCAGCTGTTGGGCCTGGGCGACGGTGAGGCGGTGGCCGCCTTCGCCGACGACGGTGTCGAGGCCGTCGGGCAGGGCTTGGGCCCACGGGAGGGCGCCGACGCGGGTCAGCGCGGCCCGCACCTCGTCGTCGGTGGCGTCGGGTTTGGCGAGCCGGAGGTCGTCGGCCAGGGTGCCCGCGAAGACGTGGACCTCCTGGGTGATGAGGGCGATGGTGCGTCGGGTCGTGGCCGGGCCGAGGGCGACGATGTCCGTGCCACCGAAGGTGACCGTGCCGCGCGTCGGGGTGTGGACGCCCGCGACCAGCTTGGCCAGCGTGGTCTTGCCCGCGCCGCTCGCTCCGACGAGCGCGACCCGTTCTCCCGGCGCGACCGAGAGGTCGACGTCGGCCAGCACGTCGTGGCCGGTCTCGTACGCGTGGCCCACGCCCGCGACCTTGACCGTCGTGTCGGACGGCGCCTCACCGGTGTCGGCGGGCTGCGCGGGCCGGTCCGCCACGCCGACCAGGCGCGACAGGCTCGCGGCGGCCGACTGGGCGTCGTCGGCCAGCGACAGGGCGGCGTTGATCGGGTTGAACAGGCTGTGGAAGTACAGCGCGGCCGCCGTCGCGGTGCCGATGGTGGCGGTGCCGTTGCCCACCAACAGGAAACCGGTGATCAGCAACGCCGACAGGCCGACGTACTCGGCCAGGTTGAGCCTGCTGAAGAACCCGCCCAGCAGCCGGATGCACCGCATGGTCATGCCGACGGCGTGGCTCGACCGCTCGGTCACCCGCCGCACGTGGTCGTCGGTCAGCCCGAACGCCCGCACGGTCGACGAGCCGCCGATGGTCTCCAGGAGTTGTTGCTGCTGCTCGCCGATGGCGATCCGCTCGGCGCTGTACATGGTCTTCGCGTTGCGCCCGTACCAGCGCAGCGTCAGGACCTGCACCGGCGCGGCGACCAGCACCGCCAGCGCGAACCGCCAGTCCAGCACGGCCAGAGCGCCGAGCGTGAGCACGATCGTCAACGCCGACCGCGCCATCAGCGGCAACGCCTGCCGCACGGCTTCGGCGATCTTCGTGACGTCCCCGGTCACCCGTGCCGTCAGGTCGCCGGAGCCCGCGCGTTCGACCTGCTCCAGCGGCAGGGCGAGCGCCCGGTCGATGAACCGCTCGCGCAGTTCGGCCAGCATCCCCTCGCCGAGCCGCGAGATCAGCGCCGCGCCGATCGCGGTCGCGAACCCTTGCGCCACGGCGACCAGGGCCAGCAGCACGACCGGTGTGGTGATCGCGGTCGACGGCTGCCGCGTCGCCACGAGGTCGACGATGGAGCCCAGCAATGGCGCGGTGGCCAGGCCCACGCCGGTGCCCGCGAGCAGCACGGCGATCGTGGAGGCGGTGAGCAGACGGCGCTCGCGCAGCAACACCCGCACGGCCGCCCACGTCTGGGCCGCGGACGCGACGGGGAGGAGTTCGCGCATGGCCGGGTGCTCCGATCCGGTGATGGTCACGCGAGCACCGCCGCGCGGTAGTCGGCGTGCGCCACCAGTGAGGTGTGCGTGCCCTCGGCGGTCAGCACGCCGCCGGTCAGCACGACCACGCGGTCGGCCGTGGCGAGCAGGGCGGGGCTGGTCGCGATCACGATCGTGGTCCGACCCCGGCGCATCTCGCGAATCCCTTGCGCCAGCGCCATTTCCGTGACGGCGTCGATGGCCGTGGTCGGGTCGTGCACGACGAGCACCGGGGGAGCGGCGGCCAGCGCGCGGGCGAGCGCGACGCGTTGGCGCTGCCCTCCCGACAGCGACCGGCCGCGCTCGGCGACGACCGTGTCCACGCCCTGCGGCAGCGCCTCGGCGACCTCGTGCACGGCCGCGGCGGTCATGGCGGCCTTGACGTCCGCGTCACGGGCCGACACCGCGCGGATGTTGTCCACGACGCTGTCGGTGAACAGGTCGGCCTCGTGCGCGGCCACGAGGATCGCGGCGCGCACGAGTGTCGGGTCCACTGTGGACAGCGGAACGCCGTCCAGTTCCACCGACCCGGACTCGGGGTCGACCTCGCGGGCCAGGCAGTGCAGCAGCGCGGTCGCGTCGGCCGGGTCGGCCGCGACGACGCCGACCAGTTCGCCCGGCGCGATGTCGAGGTCCACGCCGCGCAGCGTGCCGTGCGTCAGGCCGCGCAGCCGGACGCCGCCCGCGATCGGCCGCTCGGGCACGACGTCGCCGTCCTCCACGGCGGCGGGCGCGGCGAGGACCGACGCGATCCGCTCGGCCGACGCCCGGCCCATCGCGAACGCGCCGTTGACCCAGGAGATGACGTTCAACGGCCACAGCAGGAACTGCGCCAGTCCGACGGCGGCGACGAGTTCGCCGACCGTGATCGAGCCGTTGGCCGCCAGCGTGCCGCCGACCAGCGCGATCAGCGCCAGCAGCAGCCCGGTGACCGCGAGCATCGACCCGTCGAGCCACGCCTGCGAGGTGGCCGAGCGGATGGCCGCGCTCATCGAGCCCTGGCTGGTGCGGCGGTAGCGGTCGACGGCGGCGCGCTCCGCGCCGAAGCCCTTCAACGCCCGCAGCCCCGCGACCAGGTCGGCCGCGATGCCGGACGCGTGCGCGGCCCGCTCCTGCTCGGCCTCGCTACGGCGTTCCAGCGGCTTGCCGAGCAGGTGCGCGAGTCCCAGCAGCAGCGGTGTGGCGATCAACACCACGAGCCCCAGCACCACGGACACCCGCAGCAGCGCGACCGCGCCGACGAGCAGGCCCGTGCCCGCCGCGACCGCCGTGGGCAGCGCGCGGTTCACGTGGCCGACCCGCTGCGCGTCGCTGGTGGCGATGGTGACCAGCCCGCCCGCGAGCCTGCCGGTCTCGGCACCGCCGCGGTGGTCGAGCACGCGGGAGGTCAACCGGACGCGCAGCGCGTGAGCGGCCCGCTCGGAGGCCAGTTCCCCGGCCTGGAGGCTGATCCGGAAGCTGAACGACAGCACGGCGAACACCACGCCGAGCGCCAGCAGCCACCACACGAGTTCGGCCGTCGCGCCGGTCGCCACCGCGCGGTCGATCACCACGCCGATGATCACCGGGACCAGCGCCTCACCGGCCTGGTGGCCCGCTCCGGCGACGGACGCCGCGGCCACGTCGCGCCACTGGCCTTTGATCGCGGACTTGAGGACATCGCGACCCGTCGGGTCTCCGGCGCGCACCAACCCACCCCATGTATCTGGACAGCCGAACGGGACGGAAGGTAAGGCTACGCTAATCTGGCGGACGGCCAGGAGGTCGGCTTCGACACATGGGGGAGATGCGGTGGACACCGCGGTGCGAGCACGGCCACGGGGCGGCACCAGCCACGCGGTCCGCGCGATGGGGCTGCTCATCGCGATCGGGGTGCTGGTGTTCGTGTTCGTGCTGAGCCTCTGGGTGGGCACGCGGAACATCCCGTTCGCCTCGACGTGGCAGGTCCTCCTGCACAACGACGGCTCGACGGAGGCCGTGATCATCCACGACCTGCGCATCCCGCGCGGCCTGATGGGCGTGCTCGTCGGCGGGGCCCTCGGCCTGGCGGGGGCGTTGATGCAGGCGTTGACCCGCAACCCGCTCGCCGACCCCGGCCTGCTGGGCGTCGAGATGGGCGCGTCGACCGCCGTGGTGATCGCCATCGCCTTCACCGGCGTCTCCACGGTCACCGGCTACATCTGGTTCGCCTTCGCGGGCGCCGCCGCCGCGTCGGTCGTCGTCTACGTCCTCGGCTCGTCCGGCCGCTCCGCCGCCACGCCGGAACGGCTGGTGCTCGCCGGGGCCGCGATCACGGCCGTGCTGGTGGCGTTCGTGTCCGCCGTGCTGGTGCTGGACACGCAGGCGTTCAACGCCTTCCGCTTCTGGGACGTGGGCGCGCTGGCGGGTCGCAAGATGGACGCCGTGGCGCAGGTCGCCCCGTTCATCCTGGCCGGGGTCGTGATCGCGCTGGGCTTGGCGCGCTCGCTCAACGTGCTGGCGCTGGGCGACCAGACCGGCAAGGCGCTCGGCGCGAACCTCGGCCGCACCCGTGCGATCGGCGCGCTCGCGGTCACGCTGCTCTGCGGCGCGGCCACGGCCGCCGCGGGCCCCATCGCGTTCATCGGCCTGACGATCCCGCACGTGGCCAGGATGATCGCCGGGTCGGACCAGCGGTGGGTGCTGCCGTACTCGCTGGTGCTGGCCCCGATCCTGCTGCTCGGCGCGGACGTCGTCGGCCGCGTGGTCATCGCGCCCCAGGAGTTGCAGGTCGGCATCGTGACCGCGTTCCTCGGCGCCCCGGTGTTCATCGCCCTGTGCCGCCGCCGGAAGCTGGCCGAGCTGTGAGCGCCCCGGTGAAGGTCCGCGGCCGGGTCGTCCGCACCGGCGGGGTGTCGTTCCGCGTCCACGACCGCACGGTCGTCGTCTGCCTCGCGCTGCTGGCCGCCGTCGTGGGGATCGGGCTGGTCACCATGACCACCGGCGACTTCGAGCTGACGGTCTCCGACGTCGTGAAGTCGTTGATCGGCCAGGGCGACGGCGCGTCCGACTTCATCGTGCTCACGCTGCGGCTGCCCCGGCTGCTGACCGGGATCCTGGTCGGCGCTGCGCTCGCCGTCAGCGGCGGCATCCTCCAGAGCCTGTCCGGGAACCCGCTCGCCAGCCCGGACATCATCGGCTTCACCCAGGGCGCGGCGACCGGCGCGATCCTGGTCATCGTCCTGGTCGACGGGTCGATGGTCCAGATCGGCGCGGGCGCGCTGGTCGGCGGGGTGGCGACGGCGGTCGTCGTCTACCTGCTGGCGTTCAAGCAGGGCGTGCAGGGCTTCCGGCTGATCCTGATCGGCATCGGGATCAGCTTCATCATGCTGTCGCTCAACAAGTACCTGATCACCCGCGCGTCGCTGACCGACGCGATCGCCGCGCAGGCGTGGCAGGTCGGCGGGCTCAACGGCCGCGGCTGGGAGCACGTGCAGGTGGTCGGGCTCGCGGTCGTGGTGCTGCTGCCGCTGGCGCTGCACTTCGGCAGGCGGCTGGCGCTGATGGAGATGGGCGACGCCACCGCGAAGGGCCTCGGCGTGAACGCCGAGCGCACCCGGCTCGCGCTGATCGCGATCAGCGTCGGACTGGCCGCCGTGGCGACCGCCGCGGCGGGCCCGGTGTCGTTCCTCGCGCTCGCCGCTCCGCAGCTGTCCCGCAGGCTCACCGGGTCCGCGGGCGCGGGCCTGGTCGCGGCGGCCCTCATGGGCGCGCTGCTGCTCACCGCGGGCGACCTCGCGGTGCAACGGCTGTTCTCGCCCGCCCAGCTGCCGGTCGGCTTCGCGACCGGCGCGCTCGGCGGGCTCTACCTGCTCTGGCTGCTGGCCCACGAATGGCGAAGGGGGATCGCACGATGACGCGACTGCGTGCGGAGGACCTCACGCTGGCCTACGACCAGCGCACGGTCGTCGAAGGACTCGGCGTCACCATCCCCGACGGCTCGTTCACGGTCATCGTCGGCCCGAACGCGTGCGGCAAGTCCACGCTGCTCAAGGCGTTGGCGCGGATGCTGAAGCCGACGACCGGCGCGGTGTACCTGGACAGCGAGGTCATCACGACCTACAAGTCCAAGGAAGTCGCGCGCAGGCTGGGGCTGCTGCCGCAGACGTCCATCGCGCCCGGCGGCATCACCGTCGGCGAACTGGTGGCGCGCGGCCGGTACCCGCACCAGCGGCTGCTCAAGCAGTGGTCCGAGCAGGACGAGCTGGTGGTCACCGAGGCGATGCGGCTGACGAACGTCCTGGACCTGGCCGACCGGATGCTCGACGATCTGTCCGGCGGGCAGCGGCAGAGGGTGTGGCTCGCGATGGTGCTGGCGCAGGAGACGGCGATCCTGCTGCTGGACGAGCCGACGACGTTCCTGGACATCGCGCACCAGATCGAAGTGCTGGACCTGTGCGCGGACCTGCACGAGGAACGCGGGCACACGCTGGTGGCGGTGCTGCACGACCTGAACCAGGCTTGTCGGTACGCGACGCACTTGATCGCGATGAAGCCGGGTGAAGGGATTGTGGCGCAAGGGGACCCGTCGGAGATCGTGACGGCGGAGTTGGTGGAGGAGGTGTTCGGGTTGCCGTGTCGAGTGGTGCCGGATCCGGAGACCGGGACGCCGTTGATCGTGCCGTTGAAGAGGCAGAGGGTTTCGGTGGCTGTCGCGGCTGGGTGAGGTTGGGCTGGGTGAGTTTGGCTGGGTGAGGGCGGGTTTCCCGCTTGGTGTGGTGAGCGGTGTGGCTTTGGGTGAGTCCGTGGGATGACTTGTGGGCGAGGGTGTCGCCCCACCCCGCTCGCGCAATTATTTCAACACCCGTTTTGTCTTGTCAAGGCGGGAAAGATGCCTTTACAAAACAAAACGGGTGCGAAGGCGCTTCGGATCGGGGTGGGGCGGGGGGTCTGGGCGACGCCCGAGTTGGGTGCGTCCGCTTTGTCTGCTTGAAGGTCCGCTTGACAAAGGGGAGAGAATGAAAAGTCGGCCAGTTTTTTATTGGTGGCTGACGTCTAATCAATTATAGCACGGAAGGATCGGGCTGCACATGGAGGAATTGCTCGCGGAGCGTGAACGCGTCGCATTCCTGTACGAGAAGCTCGACGGGCAGCGGGTTGTGGCGTTGCGTGCGTTGGAGCGGGCTCTGGGGGATGTGTCTGCGCAGCGGTGGCAGCGGGAGGTCGATGTGCGGGCCTTGTCCGATGAGCTGAGTCGGTTGCGGATCGCTGATGACGGGTTGTGCTTCGGGCGGACCGATCATGTCGACGGTAGTCGGACGTACATCGGGCGGGTCGGGTTGTTCGACGAAGCCGATGGGTATGAGCCGTTGTTGACCGATTGGCGGGCGCCTACCGCTCGGCCGTTCTACGTGGCCACGGCTGCTTCGCCGGAGGGGTTGGTGAAGCGGCGGCACTTTCGTACGCGGGGGCGGTGGTTGCACGATTTTCACGACGATGAGCTGACGTTGGATGGTGTTGCGTTGACTGCGGCGTTGGACGCGCCGCGTGAAGAGGTCATGCGGGACATCGTTGCGACTATTCAGGTTGAGCAGGACGAGATCATTCGGCTCGACCATCCTGGTGTGCTGGTGGTGGAAGGGGGGCCGGGGACTGGGAAGACGGCTGTTGCGCTGCATCGCGTCGCGTACCTGCTTTACACGCAGCGGGAGCGGTTTGCGAAGCGCGGGGTGTTGATCGTGGGGCCGAACTCCGGGTTTCTGAGTTATATCGGCAACGTGTTGCCGTCGCTCGGTGAGACCGATGTGGTGTTCGCGTCGCCCGGTGATCTCATGCCGCGGTTGCGGACCGTGCGCGAGGACGTGCCGGAGGTGCAGCGGGTCAAGGGGAGCCTGGCGATCCTGGACGTGCTGGTCGCCGCTGTGGCGCAGCGGCAGGAGTTGCCGGTCGAGCCGATTCCGATCGAGCTGGAGCACGCCGTGATCGATCTGGACGTGGAGGTGGCGGCCAAGGCGCGTACTGCCGCGCGGGCGGCTGGGTTGCTGCACAACCACACGCGGGCGGTGTTCCACGAGGCCCTGATCGATGTGCTGCTGGACGTGGCGCTGGCTGAGATCGACGAGCCGTGGGACGGCGTTGCGAAGGACGTGCGGCGGGAGTTGTTCGCCAGCAAGGAGTTGAGGGCCGCGGTCGACGTGCTGTGGCCTGCGCTGACGCCGCGGCGGTTCCTGGCCGAGTTCTTCGAGTCGGCCGAGTGGTGCGCGGAGCTGGGTGTGCCGGAGTTGCACCGCGAGGTCGGGCGGGCGTGGACGGTGTCGGACGTGCCGCTGCTGGACGAGGCCGCGGAGCTACTGGGGGAGAAGCCGTTGGCGCCCAAGGAGGAGAAGGCCGAGGAGGAGTACGCGCAGGGCGTGCTGGAGATCCTCGACACCGATCCGACGATGGACCCGGACCTGCTGCGCGCGGTGGACCTCATCGACGCCGAGCACCTGGCCCAGCGGCACACCGAGCGGGACCACCGGTACCTCGCCGAGCGTGCGGCGGCCGATCGTGAATGGACGTACGGGCACGTGGTCGTGGATGAGGCACAGGAACTGTCCGAAATGGACTGGCGGGTGCTGTTCCGGCGCTGTCCCAGCAAGTCCTTCACGATCGTCGGTGACCTGTCGCAGCGGCAGTCCGCCGCGGGCGCGCGGAACTGGGCCGATGTGCTGACCCGGTACGCGGCCGACCGGTGGGTGTACCGCGAGCTGGCCGTCAACTACCGCACGCCCGCCGAGATCATGGACGTCGCCGCCGCCGCGCTGGCCGAGGTCGACCCCACCGCGACGCCGCCGAAGTCCGTGCGGCACAACGGGATCCAGCCGTGGGCCGAGCTGGTCGACGACCTGCCCGCCGCGCTCGCTCGACGCCTTGGCGAGAAGCACGAGGGCACGGTTGCCGTCATCGCCCCCGAGGGCGTGGAGCTGGACGGGCCGGTGATCACGCCGCGGGAGGCGAAGGGGCTGGAGTTCGACACCGTCCTGGTGGTCGAGCCGCACCTGATGACGCCGGGGGAGCGGTACGTGGCACTCACCCGCTCCACGCAACGGCTTGGGGTGCTGCACACCGCGCCGTTGCCGGAGTCGTTGCGCGTGCTTGGGTGAGGCGGGGGTCCCACGGGCGCGGTGGCCCGTGGGACCCGTCGTCGAGTCCTGGTGGTGATGGCGGGCCGCTCTAGTCCGCTCCGGGAAGCCCTTGCGCCACGGAGTCCTTGGTCCTTCCCGTTGGGGGAGGGGTGCGGTGCAGGCGGGGGATGACCTCGGCGCCGAAGAGGCGGATGGCGTCGAGGACGTCGGGTTGCGGCAGGCCGCCCACGTCGACCATCACGAGGTGCGCGTCGAGGTCCAGCAGCGTTCCCAGCC